>JBLHKV010000064.1:0-15637 GCA_047618115.1 Halieaceae bacterium
TTGGACTTTGTGGTATGCCAGGGTTCAGAGGGCGGTGGACACGCCGGAGAAGTTACCTCGCTGGTGTTATGGCCGCAGATGGTCGACGCGGTGGCGCCATTGCCGGTTCTCGCTGCGGGCGGGATAGGCGACGGACGCCAGATTCTAGCCGCGATGAGCATGGGTGTCGAAGGTGTCTGGATGGGTTCTATGTGGTTGAACTCTACGGAGGCTGCGGCAGAACCTGCACAACGGCAGTCCTACATGAATGCATCGTCCGAGGACACAGTGCGCTCTCGTTCCTTTACCGGAAAAACGGCGCGAATGCTGAAAAATGAGTGGACCGAAGCCTGGGAGCGGACCGACACTCCAGATGCACTGCCAATGCCACTACAAGGTTATCTGACGTTTGATGCCGTGCGTCGGACCCACCGTTATGCCGGTAGCGGCGACTGTCAAAAGGTGGCCTTCAACCCAATTGGGCAGGTGGTTGGTCAGATCAATGAAATTGAGTCTTGCCGCGATATCATGTTCAGATTGCTTACCGAGTACAGCGATGCTCTGGAACACATCAACTCGATCACACCTGATTAATCGCTATGCTCTGGATTCTGGTAATCAGGGTGCACGTTGAGGCTGGACTTCGTGGATCACAGGTAGTCTGCGATATTAATCTCGTCAATCTGGGCAGGTTTTAAAAATTTGTTGGCGTAGTCTAGATACACACCCGACTCGAGAAACAGTCGGAACAGCTCAGGGTCGAGGTGAGCGTCTTTTACCATAAAGGACATGATTTTGATGCTGGCGGAAAGCGTCTTGGGTTGTTTATAGGGTCGGTCGGCAGCGGTTAGTGCCTCAAACACATCGGCAATGGCCATGATCCTGGCCGGCACTGACATTTCCTCGCCTTTCAGTCCTTTGGGGTATCCGGTCCCATCCATTTTTTCGTGGTGGCCGCCGGCTATTTCTGGAATCCGCTGGAGGTGTTTCGGAAACGGCAGGTTTTCGAGCATGACAATAGTTTGGACGATGTGGTCGTTGATCTTGAACCTTTCTTCTGCGGTTAAGGTCCCGCGCGCAATAGCCAGATTGTATATTTCACCTTTATTGAATTTATGCTCGGGCACCTCGAATTTAAAGCCGTATTCATTATCGGGGTCGGCCGAGTGAGTGACTGTATCGTGTTCAAAGATGTGCTCCACCTTGTCTGCCAGTAGGAATTCCCGACAGGGAAGACTACTCGCTGGTCCCCTTTCTTTTCGGTCTAATTCCTCCCGAGCTATGCCAACACGATCGTCCAGAGTGCGGGTCCAGGTGGTTTTGGCTATCTGTTTCATCCGGTCGATCAACGCGTCGTCCATAAACTCGCCACCCACATTACAGTCGGCAATGAAATAGTAGTCTTCATCGATTCGTGCCAGTGTTTCTGCGAGTGTTTCTCTAAGTGAGTCTGCATCACCCCCTGCAATGATTTTTTCCTGACATGCGACAACAGCCTCCAGCTTGACCACTTCAAAGCGGGTGCGAACTTCGTGGATACGATCGGTGATCGTCTCCAGCTTGGTAGCTTTGTCCACCACGTACTCCGGGGTTGTAACCTTGCCACAGTCGTGGAGCCACGCTCCAATATGCAGCTCGTACCACTCTTCCTCGGTGAGGTCGAAGTCCGTAAAAGGTGCCTGTTTGGTTTCGCAGGCAGCTTTCGTCAGCATCTCCGTGAGTTCGGGGACCCGTTGGCAGTGGCCGCCCGTGTAGGGGGATTTGGCGTCCACCGCGCTGGCAAGTAATTCGATGATTGATTCGAGCAGATTTTTCTGTGCTTCTATGAGAATGGCGTTATCGAGCGCGACCGCGGCCTGTGATGCAAGCGCTTCGATCAGAGGTTGAATGTCGCTGGAAAAAGACACCACTTCACCAGAATACTCATCGATGGAATTGAGTAACTGTAAGACCCCGATGACTTCGTTGACGCTGTTCTTCAGTGGGACAGACAGCAACGATTTGGAACGGTAGTTATTACCCTCGTCGAATTTTTTTGTGCCAGAAAAGTCGAATTTATCGGAATTGTAGGCATCTTCAATATTAATGGTTTTGCCAGTCAGCGCCGAATAGGAGGCAACGTTACTCTTGTTGGGGTGTTTGTTTTCGTCGTACATGGGTACCAGCCCCATGGTTACTTCCACTCCGGTTGTGCCCCCTGCGGCGATGCTAAGGGAGTCCGTACGGACGATCTCGAATTTGAGCTTATCGTCCTTGGTGCGGAGGTACAAAGTGCCGCCATCGGCATTGCCAATGTCCTTGGCCTCGAGCAATATGCGTTCCATTAGGCTATTAGTATCTTTCTCTGCAGACAGCGCGATGCCGATATCGATCAGTCTTTTGAACGAAGTCTGGTCCGTTGACATGTGTATCTCCCTTTGTGCTATGCCTGATGCCAAAGTAAAAACATTGCCATGTTAGCAGTTAGCTGCGGAGGCAACTAGCGTTGCCAGAGCCTAAATTATACGGAATGGGTGACGAAAATTGTCTCTCTGGCTTCGATTCGATTACCATAGAGCCATGCTGGATGCCTCCCAAAAAGATCAGTTTGAGCGACAGGGCTACCTTGTACTGCCGGACGTTGTGTCCGAGGCGGATCTGGAGTCGATTCGCGGCTCGGCTGCGGAACTGATTGACGCCTTCGATATAGATAATAATCGCAGCGTATTTACAACTGGTGATAAGGATGAGGGCCGCGACAGCTACTTTTTGGAGTCTGCTGAGCGGGTTCACTGCTTTCTCGAGGAAGAGGCTCTGGACGAGCAGGGTAATTTGTTGAAACCCAAAGCTCTGGCTATCAATAAGATCGGGCATGCAATGCACGACCTTGTCCCTGCTTTCACACACTTTTGCCGGCTGCCCATTTTTGCGGAGCTATTTCGCGATCTGGGCTATACAGCGCCGAAACTTTGGCAATCCATGTATATTTTTAAACAGCCCAAAATTGGCGGAGAGGTGCGTTGGCACCAGGATGCCAGTTATCTCAATTGCGGAAACTCACGCCTGACGGGGTTGTGGCTGGCCCTGGAGGATGCTCACCAGGATAATGGTTGTCTTTGGGTCAATCCCGGTGGCCATCGTTCACCACTGAGGGAAATATTTCAGGTGCAGCCAGGTTCTGATGAAGGCAATTTGAGAGCTCTGGACCCCGAACCGTGGCCAGATCACAGTGAGGCTGTGGCGCTGGAGGTCAGCGCTGGGAGCCTGGTATTATTTGATGGCTTTATGCCGCACTACAGCTCACCTAATCGTTCCAGTCAATCACGACAGGCCTTTACCATGCATGTCACCGAGGTCGACGCACCTTGGTCAGCAGAAAATTGGCTGCAACGACGCAATCTTCCGGACTTTCTACTTTAGGGGCTTTGTTCCCCGTCTGGCATCGCGCGGTGCCACTCCATGCCGATTGCCGTCCAATTCGGGAAGCCGCGCCAATAGTTGGGGTCCTCCCTATCGGTACGCGGTGATTCGTTAGAAACTGTAGACAGATTTAAATAGCGGCTGTAGCGCTCTGTATCACCCAGCAAGTACTTCCCCAGGAATGCCGTCACAAAATGTTGATTGATATTGTTCAGTCGTCGATTATCCCAGGCCGGTTCCTGATAGTGCGCATATTCACGCGGATATAGATTTGCCAGCGGTGGAGCCGGATTTGGGGCCACCTCATGAATGGCGCTTTGATAGATTAAAAGGTGACGCTCTGAGTTGATGGCGTTCTCAAACACCCATTTGGATGCGGCCAGACCCGTCGTCTGGTCCTGTGCGCCCACAACGATCAAACTGGGAATCGTCAGATTTTTGATACCCTCGGCATCCCATGCACCAGGTGGCCCGTAAGGTGCAAAGGCAATAACTACCTTTATCCGCTTATCGAGCATAGCCTCGTATTCGGGATTTCCGGCCTGCAAGGTGGTGAGATGACCACCGGGGACACCACCGGGAAAGTTGACGGCTCCCGCGCTGGCGCCAACCCCTGCTGCACTGAGGACGCCGTAGCCGCCCATTGAGTAGCCGATAATGGCGGTTTTGTCGACGTCGACCAGACCTGACAAGAATGATGCCGCTGTTTGGTTTTCGCTAGCCATGGTATCAATGGCAAAATTTATATCTCTAGGTCTATTCACCAGAGTGCTTGAAAAGGCTGTGGCGTCGGCGTGGGTAGAATCTGTGTGGTCGATGGCAACAACCACATAGCCCTTGGAGGCCAGGTTCTCGGTAAGCCAGGTCATTATCACACGGGAGCCGGAATAGCCGTGAGACACAACAACCAAGGGGAATGGTTCGCCGTCGGCGACAGCTTGAGCGTTTCGCGTCGCTCTGCCGCTAAACTCGAAGGGAAGGTTGGGCCGATCGGGGTTATTTGATCCGTGACCCAAAACATCGCGGTAGGTTGTTATTTGTCGCTCGTGCTCTCCCAGCGTTGCCGGGTACCACACCTCCATGGTTAAGGGTCGATCATAGCGAGGGTTGGGAGTCGCTTCGCTGTAGTTAAGAATATCCAGTTGATCGGGGTTGAAGAGATGAAGGGTACGTACCCCAACCCTATAGTTACCCCGAGTCGCCAGTTCAGGAGCATCGGCGCGCATATCGCCGTAAAAAAAATCGGATTCTCGTAACTGTGAACAACCGTTTTCTCCTTCGGTAACGTGTTCATGAACGGCTCCACATTCGTGCACCGCCAGCGCTGTTCCAGGAGCTAGAAGCAGAAGTAGAAGAGTTAAGATGGACCGCATAGTTATGTCTCGTAGGGTGTGGTGCGACGCAAGAGCTTAGCACCAATGGCGGTGTTGGAGAAAGTTTGGCTAGCCGGCCGTTATTTTGTTTGATGTATTGCAACTAGATTGTAACTTTCCTTCTCGCCAGCTAAACTTTCCGTCACACACAATTGAATATGGAGGCTCCGGTGCAAGCAATTGCATATACATGTGTATTCAGTTACGCATATACCTTTGGAGACTGTGGCGAAGCGCAATTTTGTTTGTTTTATTAAACGCACAGATTCGCTGACTCGCAAATACTAAACCCTGTCTGGTGATCATCTGTGCTGATTTAAAAATTGTGCACACAGGTGACTTATGTCTTATATCTCCGCAATAGATCTATCCTTTCAGATTGGCGCCAAGCCACTTTTTGAACAAATGTCCTTCCATATTAACCCCAGCGATAGAATTGGCCTGGTTGGGCACAATGGCTGTGGGAAATCTACGCTGATCCGATTGCTGGCCGAGGCGGAGACGGTGGATTCCGGGAGGTTGTTCCGCCAGCGTGGCTTGAAAGTGGGAATAGTCGAGCAATTTCTTCCGGCGGAGATTGAAAATTCAGCGGTTATTGACGTCATTGCGGCATGCCTGCCTCGCGAGGAACGGCTCACAGAAGCGTACCGGGTAGAGGCCCTGTTAGAGCAACTTGGATTTGTCCCTGAACTGTCCAAAAGAGCCATGAACCGGCTTAGCGGGGGTGAAAAAAACTTGGTGCTCTTTGCCCGGGCTATTATTCAGAACCCCGAGTTACTATTGCTGGATGAACCCGGTAACCACATGGACTCGAAGGCGATGTTCTATTTGAAGCGCTATTTGAGCCGGGCCGAGACACCGGCGTTTTTGATGATCTCTCACGATCGCGATCTATTGGATTCCGTTACCGATCGAACACTCTGGCTGAGAGATGAGCGTTGCTATAGCTTTAGTCAGCCCTACTCACTCGCCAGGGATGCACTCCAGGCGCAGGATGAAGCGGCCAGGAGGACCCGGGAGGTCGAAGATAAGGAAATCAAGCAGCTCAAAACAAGTGCCAAGCGGCTGGCAAACTGGGGAAAGGTATACGACAACGAAGACCTGGCCCGGAAGGCCAAGTCTATGGAAAAACGTGTCGAAAAACTTGAAGCTGATGTGACATTTGTCAGTCGTGGGTCGGGATTGAAGCTGGCGGTCGATGCCGAATTACTGAAGTCAAAACAACTGTTCGTGTTTGAAAACGAGACAATTGACAGCCCGGATGGGAAGGCTCTCTTCGGGGTGGAGGAACTGCAGTTCAGACCTGGAGACAGGGTTGCGCTGTTGGGGCTGAATGGAGTGGGCAAGTCGAGTTGTATCAAGGCGTTGTTGGCCAATCATCGAAAGGACAGCGGGGAACAGACAGCGACACGATTCAATCCCAATGTCCGAATTGGTTACTTTGATCAGGAACTGACGCAGTTTGAGGCATCCGTCGCGATCACCGACTGGATTCGTGATCATTGCAAGGCCTCGGAAGAGGCGATCAAGCGCACGCTAATTAATTGGGGCTTTCCCTATGCTGAGCACCAGCGCCGCGTGAACGTGCTCAGTGGTGGCGAACGCGCCCGATTGCTGCTTTTGACGTTTCAATTGGACCAACCCAATCTGCTCATTATGGACGAACCGACCAACCATATCGATTTGCAAGGCAAAGAGGCGCTGGAAAAGGATTTGGTAAGTGAGGGCATGTCACTTCTATTTACCAGCCATGATCGACGCTTTATTGAGACTATCGCAACCCGTTTCTGGTGGATACGAGGCGGGCAATTGGTAGAAATACACGACCCTGAGCCGTTTTTCTCCACTATGATCGCCGATGAGTTATCCGGCGAAATTACTACTGACCTACAGGTATTGGACGACTCTACCGAGACCGGTAGGGACAGCGATGAAAGTGCAGTGCTGGAGAGAATCTGTGATCTGGAACGGTTGATCGAACAGGATATGGCGAGAAAGCCAAAATTTCAGAAGCCGAAAAAGCGATTGGGATGGCAGGGGGAACTCGCAGAACTGATGCAGTCCATAGACTGACAATTTTTTCGGAAAAGTGTACTTCGCTTCGAGTTCAACTGAACCAGTCATTTACTGGGTGTCAGAGTGCAAGGCGTCGAGTAACTGCTGTGTTCTGACGTCGTGGGGAGCATTTTCCAAAGCAGTCTCCAGGTAGTACAAGGCCTCGTTTTGACGGCCCATAATATGTAGATAGAGGCCAGTTTTGCGCCACATTTCTAGCCTTAGGCCGTCGATTTCAGGTGCTCCCTGGTCGAGGGCGTCGATGCCTCTGAGATTCTGCTGTATGGCCTTTTCCCACTCGCCCCTGATTGCATATTCCGTTGAAATCTGATGGGAGATAAAAGCATCATTTTCTACAACGCTGTCGGCGTGCTGAAATAAGGTCATTGTGTTTGTCCAGTGGCTCGTTTGTACCCAGGCTACTGCGGCAAAACACGCTAGGGTCGACACCGCCAGTATATATTTGATCGCGTTGCGAACTGGCAAGCGAGCGCCGCCCGCAACGACTATTAAGATGAGTCCAGTGTGGGGTACATAGCTGAAACGATCTGCAGCTCCCTGAATGCCAAATGGAATGACGCCGCTGACCGGTACCAGGGTGCCGAGAAACCAAAGCCAGCCGATCAGTAGCCACGCCGCGCGGTGACGAAAGTATAAGCAAAGCCCGCTAACGCCCAGCATTGCCATTAATGCCAGTAACGCAACGAGATCGATACCGGCATTGGAGTAGGGGTAGTAGGGGGAGAGCGATAGCGGTAGGAAAAATTTGCTGAGATATAGAGCATAGGCTTTGAGTACGTTGCCAGCGACTATTTCCCATACAGGTGAACTGACGCCGCCACCAATTGCGTGCGATAAGTATCCGACAAGCCCTGCCGCTGTAGACAACAGCAGTAACAGCCATTTTTCCTGTATTAACGAAATGATATTTTGCTTCAGTGCCAGGTTGGTAAATCTGCGCAAAGGCCAAAAATCCAAAAGCAGGAGAATGGCCGGAAGCGTAATAAACATCGGTTTTGCCATTATGGATAGCAACATCAGCAGCGCTACTTTAGATTGCTGCGCCAGACCGCCGCGCTCGGCTTTTTCATTCAGGTAAGTCAGAATTGCGAGTAGCCCGAACAGAGTACTCAAGAGATCCTTTCTGGCCATTATCCAGGCTACCGCTTCCACATGCTGGGGGTGCACTGCAAATATTGCTGCACCGAGTGCAGCCTGGGCTGTGGACAGTCTGAGTCGAACAAACAGCAAATACAGGACGATTGTATTGAGGCCGTGAAGAATCAGATTAGTTAAGTGATGGCCACGAGGGCCAGCTCCCAACAAAGAGTTGTCCAAAGCAAAGGACCACCACACCAGCGGGTTCCAGTTACCGCCGAGAATGGTTGTGATTGACCAGTGTATAAACTCGGCGTTTATGCCATCTGCCAGATGGGGATTGCCTCGAACCAGAAGCTTATCGTCGAGATTGATGAACTCGAACTCGAGGGTTTGAGCGTAAACCAGTACACATAGCGCACAAAGCACAGTAAACCAAAGTAGATGCACGTAAGGAGCGCGTTTCAGGACGCTCCCGTGTGCAAGCCTGCCGGCCACCACCAATTCCGACACTACTCGGTAGGGTGTTTAGGCATTGGCCGCCGCGAGTATGGCATTCAATGTGGCACTGGGACGCATAACTAACTTCACGGTGTCGCGGTTTGCGTGGTAGTAGCCGTCCAAACCAGCTGGTTTACCCTGGGCTGCGGCCAGTTCTTCGATGATTAGTTGCTCTTGTTCGCCCAGGGAATCGGCCAGAGTAGAAAATTGCGCCGCGAGTTCTGGGTCTTCGGTCTGTGCGGAAACAGCGCGCGCCCAGTACAAGCCCAGGTAGAAGTGGCTGCCTCGATTATCGAGTTCTCCAGTCTTTCTGGATGGCGACTTATTATTGTCGAGAAGCATTCCGGTTGCTTGGTCCAGCGTTCTAGCCAATATGGTGGCGCGTTTATTGCCGTGCTTGACCCCCAACTCTTCCAGCGACACGGCGAGGGCCATAAACTCGCCGAGTGAGTCCCATCTAAGGTGATTTTCTTCAACTACTTGCTGTACGTGCTTTGGTGCTGAACCACCGGCGCCGGTCTCATACATGCCGCCCCCTTTGAGCATAGGTACGATAGATAACATCTTGGCCGACGTCCCCAATTCCAGAATTGGGAAGAGATCGGTCAGATAGTCGCGCAGGACATTACCTGTCACTGAGATAGTGTCGCTACCACGCATCATGCGCTCCATGCTGCGGCGTATTGCTTCTACGTAGGTCATCACCCTTATATCGAGGCCGCTGGTATCGTGATCGGGCAGGTACTTGTTTACCTTCTTGATCAACTCGATGTCGTGTGGTCGATTCCTGTCGAGCCAAAAAATGGCTGGTGTGTCGGATTGACGCGCACGCGTAACGGCCAGCTTGACCCAGTCGCGAATAGGCTCGTCTTTAGTTTGGCAGGCGCGCCAGATATCCCCTTTTTCTACCTCGTGCTGAATCAGTACGTTGCCTGCGGCATTAACAATGCGCATTGTCCCCGGCTCTTCCATCTCAAAGGTTTTGTCGTGGGAGCCGTATTCCTCCGCCTTCTTGGCCATCAGACCAACATTGGGTACCGAGCCCATAATGGTAGGGTCAAAGGCGCCGTTGGTTTTACAGAAATTGATCATCTCCTGGTAAATGGTGGAGTAGGTGCTTTCTGGCATTACTGCCTTGGTATCCTTGGCCTTACCATCGGGGCCCCACATCTTGCCGCCGTTTCGAATCATAGCGGGCATGGACGCATCCACGATGACGTCACTGGGCACGTGCAAATTTGTGATTCCCTTAAGAGAATCGACCATCGCCATTTCTGGCCGGGTTTCGTAAACAGCGTGAATATCTTCCATAATTTCTTCGCGTTTGCTACGGGGAAGATTCTCGATCTTATCGTAAACGCTGCTCAGTCCATTGTTGGGGTTGACTCCCAATTCTTCGAATAGCGCCTCGTATTTTTTGAAAACGTCCTTATAAAACACAGTGACAGCGTGACCAAAAACGATGGGGTGGGACACCTTCATCATGGTTGCTTTCACGTGCAGGGACCACATGACTCCAGCCTCTTTGGCATCGCATAACGTGGCCTCAAAGAAATCGCGCAGCTGGCGCACGCTCATGAACATGCCGTCCAATATCTCGCCAGCCTCCAGACTCAGCTCTTTCTTGGCGGTAATCGAGCCGTCCGCGCCGACGAATTCAATTCGAACATCCGTGGCAGAGTCCATGGTGACGGACTGTTCTGCCGAATAGAAATCTCCCCCTCGCATATAGTCTGCATGAGTGCGCGAAGCCATGCTCCATTTACCCATCGAGTGGGGGAATTTTCGGACGAATTGCTTGACTGCGCCTGGTGCTCGTCGATCCGAGTTGCCCTCGCGCAACACCGGATTGACAGCGCTGCCAAGGATCTTCGAATAGCGGGCCAGAATATCCTGTTCGCTCTGGGTCTCTGCCCGTTCGGGCATGTCTGGTAGGTTGTAGCCCTGTGACTGAAGCTCCGTGATGCAAGCGTTAAGCTGTGGGACAGAGGCGCTGATATTGGGTAATTTGATGATGTTTGCGTTGGGGTCCTGGGTCAGTTCCCCAAGGAAAGTCAGTCCGTCGGACACTCTTTGGGCGTCTGTCAGGTTTTCCGGGAAAGCGGACAGAACCCGACCAGCAAGAGAAATGTCGGTAATCTTAACGTCGATCCCCGCGGTAGTAGTGAATGTTCTGACTATCGGAAGCAGGGAGCAGGTAGCTAGAGATGGTGCTTCATCGGTAAGAGTGTAGTAAATGGTGTGTCCGTGTTCGGTCATAGAGCCCTCGCAAAAAATTATAATTTGATTGTCCAAAAACTGAGTCAGCATGCTCTCATGGATCGGGTTGCCCTTCCATCAAATCCTTATTGAGGGCCACACTGGTTCAATAACGAGTCGATAGATGAAGTCGCCTTATTGCGGCGTGCCGTCCAGCTTCCCGACAAGGTGACATAGTTTGCACCGCGATCATCGAGTGCTGCTTTCGACTTCTCGAAAAATGCTCTCCGCTCCTCCGGCTTCCCGAATAACCGTAAGCCATCGTCTATCCACGGTACGTCGATATCAGTGAGCAGGTAAAGATCCGCCAACTCTGGTGTTGATGCGAACCACGGATCCACGCTTCCGGTCAGGGTTTCGGACCACACCGCCGTGAGCACTGCATCGGTATCCTCGATTATTAGGCGGTTGGCAATTGGCTCTAATGCGCGGCGCATCGCTTCGTGCACCTGCGCGATGGTAACAAGATGATCATTAATCCAGTCATCCGGGTGGTACTGCTCGTCGTAAATACGACCATACTCTGGCATATAACTAGTGTTGTAGTGCTTGGCAAGCTCTTTGGCCAGCGTTGTCTTGCCAGTGCTTTCGGGTCCAAACAAACAAATTCGCTTGAGAAAATGTGGTTTGACCAATTCGGGTAATAGATGCCAGTGAGCCAGCGGTGTTGATAGTATCGAAGCGGCTGAGATAGGCACCGCTTCGTGGTCGGGATCAATAATTACACATTCTGCGTTCAATTCCTTCGCCAGACGATGTACGTAGGGGTCGGAACCAAAAATCCTGTGTATTGGAGAGGGATGGAGTTGTTGAATGAGGTCGCGCCAGATGGACCAGAACTGCGGGTGGTCGCTCGGCTGCTGGGGGATTTTTTTATCGTAGTGAAGAACTTGCGCCTCGGGGAAAAGTTGCTGCATCCAGTCGTGTCTAACTGTGCCGGGCACAGGGTCATTGGGCAGCGAACACACGAGTATGGTCAGCTGATCACAGAGCTGACTGGCGGTTCTGCAGAGGAATTCATGGCCTTTGTGGGGTGGCATGAACTTCCCAAGCACGAGTCCTGTCCTGTTGTTACCGGTCACGACGAAAGGGCTCTTTCAGGCTGGCTGCTCAACCAGGTGCGACGCCATAAAAGATAACCACCAATCGCCATTCCCAGAAAGATTACGTATAGAACCGTTGTTGGATACAGTCCCTTGACGAAGTAGATTCCGATTGCCAACACGTCAACTACAATCCATACGAGCCAATTCTCCAGATATCGGCGTGCCAATAGAATCTGCGCAATGACACTCAGTACGGTTGTGGTGGCGTCTGGATAAGGCAGCGCCGCATCTGTCATGCTGTCCATAAAGGTACCCAAAGCCAGAACTCCAATCACTGCAGCGCAGCCGTACCAAAGGGTGTAGCCCGGCGGCAGACGCCGGACAATGACGTGTCCATCCTCTGCCATATTGCCATTTAGCCAATACCACCAACCATAGACCTGGATAGTGACAAAGAAGCCTTGCAGTATCATATCCGAGTAGAGTTTTGCCTCGTAAAAGATGAAGGCGTACAGCATTACCATGGCGATACCAAAAGGATAGTTCCATATGCTACGTCGCATCAGCAGGCCCACGTTCGCCAGGCCGAGGAAGAAGGCTATAATTTCGATTGGGCTGGAGCCGACCATGCCGGTCAGAAATGTGGTGATGAAATCCATGTAGAGATAGCTGGCGACGGAACGACCGGTGATGATAGTCCATGGGGCTATTTTCGTCACGCTGGGCGTAGCCTGCGTTCAGTGTTAAATTATGACCACCTACAATCAAAAACATGTGAAAAGCATAATCCTGAACATGCGAAATTTCTCGCTCGCGGTCTTACTCCTCCTCTCTGTCCTGTTTTCCTCGCTGGGCTACGGCACCGACGAATACGACGGAATAGATCGTATTGTTGCTATTGGTGATTTACACGGAGATTACCAGCAATACCTGACCTTACTAAGAAGTAACAAGCTTATCGACCGAAAGAACAAGTGGCAGGGTGGGGGCACCCATTTGGTGCAGCTGGGTGATATTGTCGATCGGGGCCCGGATTCACTGAAAATTATTCGCCACCTCATGAAGCTTGAAAAGCAGGCCAAGCGAGCTGGTGGCCAGGTTCACGTGTTGATTGGAAATCATGAGGCGATGAATATCCAGGGTGTGCTCGACTACGTACATACCGGCGAATATTCCGCGCTGGTAGATAAAAAATCCAAACGGCTGCGGGAAAAATATATCAATGCGGTATTCAATTACAGAGTAAAGGTTGAACCAGAGCTGTTGGAGGACGAGGATGCACTTCGTGCTGAGTTAGACGCTCTTTATCCGCTTGGTTATGTTGAGCATCGTCAATTGTGGGAGCCTGGGCAGGAGGTCGCTAGGTGGGTTGCCGGACACGATACTGTGCTGCAGTTGGACGATACCATTTTTCTGCACGGTGGTTTAAACCCCCACACAGAATTGCTGCCGCTTAATAAAATTAATGAAGGGGTTAGGACGGAACTTTCCCAACGCTTTTCAGGTGATGGGCTCGCAAATTCTCCAGATGGACCGATTTGGTACCGAGGGTTAGCCCGAAATGAAGCAGAGCAAGAGCTTGAACCACTCATAGCCATGCTGGATCACTATGGAGCCTCCCGAATTGTTATAGCTCACACACCTACACGAGGAGCGATAGTGACCCGTTTTGAGGGTCGTGTCGTTATGATCGATGTAGGATTATCGGCCCACTACGGCGGCAGCATGGCTAACTTGCTGATCGAGAACGGTGTACCTGTTGCTGTACATAGGGGGCAGCCCGTACCGCTACCCGAGAGTGAGAAGGAGTTGGATGCTTACTTCGAAAGCGTTGTTGCTCTAGAGCCTGAAGGCAGTAAACTGGTTAAGTATGTTGCTGCACGAAAGTTACCTCATGCCAAAGCGGAAATTCGTGTCCTCGAAAGTGGCATGCCCTAAACAATAATACTAAACCTAGAATGGTGCTCCCTGGCGAATGTCTGAACTGATTGCAAAACTAAGTGCTCGCTTGCTGTCCTCCTTAGAAGTAAGTGAGGCATCCGATCCAGAACCTGTAGAAGTTGGCTCAAAACCGCTGGCGGTAGCCATGCGGGGGAATGCCCGTTTTTTTAATCGAGAAATCTCGGATCTGCTGTTTATCGAGCGGGTTATGGAGGAGGCGAGAAACAAGCGAAACCCGGCATTGGAGCGACTCCGATTCCTGGCGATCGCGGCAGATGTGCTCGATCAATTTTTTGCTGTGAGGGTATCAGGCCTGCGTAGATCGGTGGCACGAAAGGAGGGCTATCTTACTCAGGATGGCCTGACCGCAGTCGAGCAGTTGCTCGTTGTACAGCAAAAGTCCGATGAAATTTTACGCGCGCAACAAGAGGACTGGCTAGCCATACAGGAAGACCTGCTCGAGCATGATATCTCCATCCTCGAGCCGGATCAGCTGAACACATCTGAGCTCGTCTGGCTTCGGGGGTACTTCAGAAGCAACTTTCTCCACGTTCTAACCCCCTTTACCATCGACGAAGAGCATCCTTTCCCGTTCATCCCAAGCGGTGGTTTGTGTGTGATTCTGGAACTAAGCGATGGATATGTTCTACTTCCACTACCCCGCAATTTGTCTCGGTTTATCCGAATTCCAGGCCCACAACGCCGTTTTGTCTCGGCCGAAACTCTGATTTATCAGTTTTGGGGCGAGATTTTCCCCGATGAAGAATGTCGCGCCTGCGGTATTTTTCAGATTCTTCGCGACAATGATTTGGCGAAGGAAGAAAGGAATAACGACCTACGGGCGACTGTTGAATCGGGTCTTCGACTCCGTCATCAGGCCAATGTCATCAAGCTCAAGGTATCGGCGTCTATGCCCGTCGCGGGTATCAGATTTGTGGCCGATCATCTCCGAGTAAATTCAACTGACGAAATATTGGCCTTTGATAACCACAGCTCGTCGATAGCAGCATCAAGAAATGTATTTTCGGCGCGCTTGGTTGGCTTGTCATATCTAGGGCAGGTCATCGACAACCTTGCTGAGGAGTTACCCGAGCATATATTCCCACCCTATAAGGCTCGTTATCCGTCGCTGCTAGAAGAATTCAATAATGATTGTTTCGCAGCAATTCGCGACCGAGACTTAATGGTGCACTGGCCCTATGAATCGTTTGCCTCTGTGATGCGGTTTCTGGAACAGGCAGCCAGTGACCCCGCCGTCGTAGCACTCAAGCAGACGTTATACAGAACTAATGATGAATCCCCCATTGTCGAGTCCTTGATAATGGCGGCGAAAAATGGGAAAACTGTACTCGCTGTTATCGAACTTGAGGCCAGGGACAACGAGGAATCAAATATTCAACTGGCCAGGAAGATGGAGTCTGCTGGGGTACAGATTGTCTATGGAATTGTCGGACTGAAGATACACTGTAAGGCGACGCTGGTGGTTCGCATGGAAAATGATGCAGCTATTACCTACACTCATCTTGGTACCGGAAACTACCACCCCAGCAATGCTCGAATGTATACGGATATCTCATTTTTCACTCGGGACCAGGACATCGGCTTCGATGCTCATCTGGCATTCAGCTACCTCACAAGTGAGCGGATCCGGCCACCCACAAAACTGTTGATGGCGCCCTATTTTCTGCGGCAGAAGCTGTACGATCTTATCGACAGGGAAATTGCTCACGCCCGTGCCGGTCGCGCGGCGCACATCTGTATCAAGGTCAACTCGCTTACTGATGAGGGAATGATCGAGCGTTTCTATACTGCTTCAGAAGCTGGGGTTGAAATAGATTTGGTCATTCGCCGTCACTGCGTACTAAGACCCGGGGTAGAAGGGTTGTCGTCCCGCATTCGGGTAAAAAGCATCGTCGGTCGGTTTTTGGAGCACTCCCGAATCTATATGTTTGCAAACGGGGAAGCTTTAACAGCGGAGGGGGCAGA
>JBLHKV010000065.1:0-15467 GCA_047618115.1 Halieaceae bacterium
GGTCAGTGCTGGACACTATCGGAATCTCAGGATAAGTGCGTTCAAAGAATGGAGTAGGGCGGTTGCCTGAGGCAAGCAGATCGGAATTGGTTTGTTCGTAACTTTTAACTTGCCAGTCCCCGTTCTCCACTACATGGGTTGCTCTACATTCTACAATTGCACAGTGTTGCCGGAAATCGCACTGGCCAAAGTGCGCAAAGACGCCCCCTTCGAAAAAAATTGCTACACCGGTTGTGGCGTAACCACGGGTGTTGGTGCTGTTGCTTCTGATGCCAAGGTAGAACCCGGCGCCAATGTGGTTATTTTCGGCTTGGGTGGCATCGGGTTAAATGTGATCCGGGGTGCCAAAATGGTCGGCGCCAAAAAAATTATTGGCGTGGATCTGAATGAAGGCAAGATAGCATTGGCCAAACAATTCGGGATGACAGACTTTTTTAACCCCAAGAATGTCGGTGACGTGGTTGAGGCCATCATGGACCTGACCGATGGCGGAGCATATTACAGTGTCGAATGCATCGGTAACGTGAACACTATGCGGCAGGCTTTGGAGTGTTGTCACAAGGGCTGGGGTGAATTCTGGATTATCGGCGTCGCCGGTGCAGGGCAGGAAGTTTCGACCCGTCCCTTCCAACTCGTTACAGGCCGTTCGTGGAAGGGTTCGGCCTTTGGTGGGGCTCGGGGGCGAACCGACGTTCTAAAAAAACTTCGACTGGTATATGGACGGTAAGATCAACATTGATGACCTGATTACCCACACGATGCCTCTGGACGATATCAATAAGTCCTTCGACCTGATGCATTCGGGATAGAGTATTCGTTCGGTTGTACTTTACTAATCACAATCGTGCGTATCGCGAGCACCGAGCGCGTAACGGTGCTTGCGGACCAAGATAGCGCGGATGATTTCCTGACCGGACAGTTGAAAGCCGAGATGTTAATGGCTGCAAGCTTAGAGGACAGATTGTCCGATGAAATTTCGGATGCACCCTGGCGATCTTCAGCTAGCTTTCCCTAGCGCGATTGCCAGGCATTGCTGGTAGGCGAGTTGGACGATCTGGTCTGTCCGGGCTCCCTCAGGTGCCTGTGTAGAAAGCACGACCATCAACCCCTCGAGCATTCCCTCCAACAATGTGGCCCTGTTCTTAAGTTCTGTCTCAGGAATTGAAGGCTGTACCGCGGCAATATATTCGCTCAACTGTTCAATATGTATCGAAAACAGCCTTCCAAGAATCTGTCCTTCGAAGTTATCCAGTGAGCCCAGTAATACCCATAGCTGCATAAAGAACTGTCTTGTTTTTCTCTGGGTTATGTCCTGCAAATTGAATTCCAGGATCGCTTTGAATCTTCCGAGCGGGGTTTGTTCCGCACCTTCAATGCAACGCGCGTAGGCTCCCCGGTAACGCTCGTCTATTTTCAGGTACAGCGCCTGCACCAGATCTTGGCGGGTGGGAAAATAATATTGTAGATTACGCAAATTAATATCGGCCCGATTGGCGACGTTTCGCATTGAAAATTTTGCCAAGTTTTCTTCGGTAAGTATTTCCTCCGCCGCTTGCAGGATCCGGTTTGCGGTCTCCTTTCCACCTCGGCGTTTTGCAGTACCTTCGCGCACACCACTTTGTAATTTTGTCTCTGTGTTCTGAGTCACGATATTCCCCGTCCAGAGCTGGCCATTAGTTCTCCCTATTGTAGAGGACTTGACTTCTTGCGTCGATTGACTTAACTTTTCTCACATGACCTAAATAGGTCGATAGATCTAATACTTCTGGTTGCTGCTGACTGTGTTTGGATATAGTTTTGGTGAGTGAAAGAGGAAATGTGATGAGTAATCTAGTGACAGACAGATCAAAACTGAGCATCGATACACTCATCAGGTCCTGTAAATCAGGGTATAGCCTGCCGCAGGATTTCTATACCAGCCCGGATGTGCTGGAAGCAGACCTGGAAAAGGTGTTCAAGAAACAGTGGTTACTGGCGGATCACGCCTCCCGAATACCCAACACGGGAGACTACTTCATCTTTGAGATCGAACGTGAATCGATCATTGTGGTTCGCGAGGACGAGTCGACAATTAACGCATTTTATAACGTATGCCGGCACCGTGGATCAAGAATATGTACGCAGAAGGAGGGTAACAGTCGTTATTTGAGATGTCCTTATCACGCCTGGTCTTACAACCTGGATGGCTCATTTAAAGCAGCCCGTTCAATGCCGGATGACTTTAGCGGCGATGACTACGGTTTACATCCTGTTCATGTAAAACTGTTTCATGGCGTGATCTTTCTGAATCTTTCTGACGGAGTCCTCGCTGACTTCGATGAGATCTACGCGGAATACGAGCCCATTATGAACCTCCATGGATTTGCCAAGGCGAAAATTGGGGTCAAAAAATTCTATCCTCAAGGCGCGAATTGGAAGCTGGTGGTGGAGAACTTCTTGGAGTGTTATCACTGTGCGCCATCGCATCCCGAATATTGCTCTGTGCATGAGCCTGAACAGCTACTGGCGATAGGGGCTGGATCAGGCTCGGGTCCACCTGGTGCAGAAGAGATCTATCAGCCAAAAATTGATGAATGGGAAAAACGATCCAGGGCTATGGGATATCCATCCGTTGAAATTTCCAGCGACGAGGACTCATTTGCCTATAATCAGTGTTCGAGGTTTCCAGTAAACGGCAGCGGTGCTGTTTCAGAAACAATGGATGGTAAGCCCGCCTGTGCGAAATTAATGGGTGAATTTACCGCTTATGATGGCGGAGAAACGGCGATAAGTTTCAATCCTCTGAGTTTTATTCTCGCCTTCAATGACTTTGCCCTGATGTTCCGTTTTACACCCAGAGACGTGCTATCGACAGATGTTGAGCTGACCTGGCTGGTGCATGAAGACGCTGAGCCCGGAGTAGATTTTGATCCTGATCGCGTCAGCCATGTATGGGACATAACCACACAGCAGGACAAGCGCATCACCCAGGACAATCAGGACGGAGTTTTATCCCGCCACTACCAGCCCGGGCCCTATTCCCTGTATGAAAGCGGCATAGGCAGCGTTTCGCGCTGGTATTTGAATCAACTGAGAAGTACGACTTGAAATATTGTTGCTGCGGGAAAAAGCCATAGTTGGCAGGAGGCGGGAAAATGAATGACGCGATAGATCAAATGGTCCGTAATCAACTGGATTTTTTTACCCAGACCTTCAATTCGGGAAATATTGAGTCTCTGGTGGAAGGCTTTTTTCTGATACGTGTTTGGTCACCGGCAGTGAGGCGCCCCTGTTCAGAGGCAGGGCCCTGACAATCGCTGCCTTCCAGATGATAAGTTCCGAACAAAAAGATATCAGATTCGAACTACTGGAGACCCGTCAGCTAGCACACGGGCTATTCTACAGCCTAGTGCAGCCCCGTAGCACGCTCATCGTCGATAGATCCCAGGCTGCCTTGAAGAGTTTTGTTATTTTTAGGAAGACAAGCGACAAACTATTATGTGAAGTGGATTTCTTTGCCGCGGGTGAATATGCAGAAGTGCCGATGCTGGCTTAAGGCTTCGACCATACCAGGAAGAAAATTATGGAAGAGCTCGTCCATATTTCATTGGATGACGATGTAGACGTTGTCACCGTTGGTGTTTTGATGATCGTGGGGCTTTTAGCTCCCTATTCAGTGCCCTTCGTTATTGGAGCTGTGTCAGAAGGTCTGGGCCTGGATGTTCAGCGTGCGGGCATGTTGGGAACAGTGGAAATACTTGGGCTGGCAGTAAGCGCCATGTACTGCGCCA
The DNA here is from genome assembly GCA_047618115.1 of Halieaceae bacterium. Lineage (GTDB taxonomy): Bacteria > Pseudomonadota > Gammaproteobacteria > Pseudomonadales > Halieaceae > CALJGI01. The sequence continues at coordinate 3,771 of JBLHKV010000065.1, forward strand.
GACTTGTCAGCCGATATCCGATGAGAAGAGTGGCTGTCCTGGCTATTGTGGCCACCGTCTTTGCGCAGTTGGCTTCCGCGCTTAGCAATAGCTTCGAAGGGCTGCTTGTTTTTAGGACGCTGGTTGGGATAAGCCAGGGGGTTCTACTGGCGCTGGTAAATATCCTTATTGCGAGGTCCCGAGCGCCGGATGTGCTGTATGGGAGGGTACTTTGCCTTGCTTCAATCGGTTACACCTTGATGCTTATATCGCTTCCCTATGCCTTGAAGTTCAATGAGCAGGAAGGTCTTTTCCTGGCACTTGCGGCTATGTCCATGCTCGGCGTTATCTGGGCCAACAAGCTGCCCACCTTGTCGCTGCACCAGCTTGCTCAAGAAAAGGTTGATACATACTCTGTTCCGGTATCAGCTGTAGTAATTTTCTTCGCCGTAGTTACGCTTCTTTACATTGTTTTGGGGGGTGTTTGGGCTTTTGCTGAAAGAGTCGCTGTCCAGATTAATATTGATAGATCTCTGGTTGGTGTGCTGCTGGGTATGTCCACGCTGGCCGGTGCGGTTGGCGCCTGGAGCGCTGCCTATATTGCCGATAGAGGAGGTCGTGCGTTGCCAACGTTTCTCGGCTTTACCGGGGCGGGACTTTCAGTACTGATAATCTGCCTGGCATCCAGTACTGCGTTGTATAGCGTTGGTATTTTGGCTTACGGATATATCTACATGTTTGGTATTACCTTCGTGCTTGGCATTGCCGCAGCGATGGATAGCCAGGGGCGATTGGCCGCAGTATGCAATGGTTATCTTCTTATTCCCTACGCCCTGGGCCCAGCGGTATTTGGTTATATCGGCATAGCAAATCTCGTTCAGGTGGGTTGGGCATCTTTGATAATTTGTCTGGTAACTGCAGTATTGATACTGAGTGTGATCCGCAGTCTGGAGCATAGTATAAGGCCTATTCTATAAGCCGCGGCAGGATTTTTCCAAAGGTATTGCATTTATAGGTCTAATGATCTAATAATAGGTCGAATGATCTAATTAATCTAGCAGCGTGTAGCAGCGTGCACTCGTTCATGCCGGGAATCTAGCCCGGAAGAATATAGAAATGATTTCAATTGGAGAATAATAAAAATGATTAATTCAATATGTGGCTTTAGCCAAAAAATACTTCCAATCAGTGTGTCACTGTTATTATTTCCAGCGATGCTAAGTGCGGCCGTACTCGAGGAGGTAACGGTTACCGCCCAGAAACGGGAGCAGAGCCTTCAGGATGTGGGAATTTCGGTAACCGCTTTCACCAAGGACCAGATCAAGGATCTGGGGTTTACCAACACGACAGACATAGTGCATCAAACGCCGAGCCTGTCTTTGTATGAATTCAGTCCGACACTTACGGTCTACAATTTGCGCGGCGTGTCGCAAAACAGTTTCGCCGACTCCCTGGAAGCGCCCATCGCTGTCTACGTCGATGGTGCCTATGTGTCTTCAATGGGTGCTTTGAATGGGCAGCTGTTCGATATCGAGCGGGTGGAAGTACTGCGGGGCCCCCAGGGTACCCTGTATGGCAGAAACGCTACGGGTGGCCTAATCCACTACATCAGCCAGGCGCCAACGGAGCAGTTTGAGGCCTATAGCGAGCTCACGGTAGGTAACTTTGATCTAGTGGAGTTTACGGCATCAATTAGCGGTTCCCTGGGGGAGTCCGTGCGGGGAAGACTCGCTGCAAAGTATACGGAACAGGATGGATACCTGGAGTGGAAAAGATCAGCGGATTCCTCCGGTGGTTTGCAGGTTCACGATGATATCCGCGATTCCTATGGCAAGGATGCAATCGCACTAAAGGCAGCGCTGGAATTCGATCTGTCCGATTCTGTGATGGCCACTTGGCGGGTTAATTATAGTAGAGACGATGATGTTCCAAGCGGTGCTACGTACGCAGCGTTGCCGCCCCAGACCCGGTAACTGGCCTGGGCGTGTATGTTGAGGAAAGTGATGAAGCCTTCGAGTTCAACGCCGATATCGAGGGGTTTTTTGATCGGGATTTGCTGAGCACTACCCTGCAATTCGATGTGAAAATAAATGACTCCATCGACTTTGTATCGATTACCAACTATATGGATATGGATAAAACTTATGGGGAAGACACCGATGGCCTGGCGTCCGGTTTTCCCGCAGCGGTTTTTGATACGTTTTATTTGGACAATGACGGCGAGCCGATTACAGTGCAGAGCTTTTTCCCGGACCAGCCGTCAGGAGCAGATCTTGGCGAATTTAACTTTCGATCCGACCAGGAGTTTTCGCAGATATCGCAGGAATTTCGCTTTTCTGGCGGTACAGATTCTCTCTTGTGGCAGGCGGGGTTCTACTACTTGGACATCGATACCGAAAATGAAGCCGAAGCATATGGCCTGGTCGCCTGGTGGACCGGGGGACCGGCCTCAAACTTTCAGCCTTCACAGCGGATAGTAAGCAACTGGGACGTTACGACTGAGACTTTGTCAGTGTTTGGGCAGGTCGACTTTTTGCTCAGTGAGAATCTGACACTGACCGCCGGCCTTCGCTGGACCGAGGATGACAAGGAAAATGACTTCTATGCACGCTATGAAACCAAGGACGGTGTAGCCCTATTGGAGGAAGTAGATACCGGGACATCCTTTCCAATTCAACCGGTCTGCTACTCAGACAGGATTGACGATCGCTGTCAGAATGATGCGCGGGATGGAGATGCCCAGGATGACTATTCTGATTGGGCCGGGAAGCTACAGCTAGACTGGAATATCAGTGAGGATGTTCTGGCATATTTCGGTATCAGCAAAGGTATCAAGGGCGGTAACTGGTCGGCTCCTGCCTTACCAGATGCCATCAACCTGGGTGGTATTGAACGCCTTGCGCATGATGAAGAAACACTTTATGCCTATGAGGGCGGGCTTAAATCAACGCTCTCAGGTGGCCTGTTACGCATCAACGTCGCCGCATTCTATTACGACTATCAGGACTATCAGGCTTTTTCTCTGATCAATTTTAACCAGAATATTTCCAATAATGACGCGGAGGTCACCGGTGCGGAACTGGAGATCTTTGCCTCCCCCTGGGAGGGCTGGGATTTTATGCTGGGTGCTGCCTTTCTGGATACAGACGTCGAGGGAGTGGAAACGCCCACTGGGCTATTTATCGATACCGAGATGCCTCAAGCCCCGGAGTTCAGTGCCAATGGGTTGGCCCGCTATGAGTTTCCGGTGGGTACTGGGTCGATGGCCGCACAAATCGATTTCACCTATACAGGTGAGCACTGGATGGAGGTAACAAATGCTCCTGTCGATGAAGAGGACACGTACTTTCTGGCGAACGCACGTCTGAGTTACTACTCGAGCGAGAAGCAGTGGAGAGTGGCAGCGTGGGTCAAGAATATAGGCGATGAGGAGTATCGAATTTATGCCCTGGATGTGGCCGGAGCACCCAGCCCCTTTATTAACGATGTTTATGGGTCCCCCCGGACTTATGGGCTCACAGTCGCCTACACGTTTGAGTAATAAAAGACGCCCTTGGAGGTAGACCAGGGCGCCGTATTATCCCGAATTGGAGCGGCGGTCTACCTTCCTTTTGTCTCGTATCTTTTCTCAAGCCCAGCCATCGTTAAAAGCTGGTCAAAGATATAGCGGTCAAAACTCTTGGAACTCAAGCGCGCAATATCGCCCGAACCGAAAATCACGTGGAGCCCTTCCAGGCAGGCTAGCATGCTGAATGCCATGTTCTCGAGTTCGGCTTTCTTTTTCGTGGTGTGAATATCACTGAGCAGGCGAAGCAGCTGTTTAAAAAAGTGCTCGTACATCGCTGTGCGCTTTTCGGCTGCTTTTTCGTTATGCGTTGTAAAACCCCAAAACTGATAGAAAAACCCTTGTACTTCAGGTTTCTTGGTGTCCTCCTTCATGTATTCCAGGAATGCCTCAAGTCGTTGGCGGGGATCGTGGGGAAAAAGTTCGAACGCTTTCTTCAGTTCTTCGTCATAGCCCTCGATGACATGTTCGATCATTGCCTGAAGCAGGGAGTCCTTGCTGGGGAAATAATAGGCAAGATTACCCACACTGATCCCTAGGTTGTCCGCAACCCTGCGCGCAGATAGATTTGTGAGACCCTCTTTCACCAATATGGTCTGGGCGGTCTCGAGAATGTCTGAAACTGTTGCCTTGCCGCGTTTGCGTACCGCGGTTCCCGCGCGGGATTTTTTTCCGGTAGAGCGTGTGGGTTCTGTCATAGTCAGATTGTAGTCCTTAGAGGTACGCGACTCTAGATTGACCAGTGGCCTTATGTCAATTCTACTTTGGTAGCACTGTCCCGACAATCTTAAGAGAGTCTATCGAATTACGGCTTGCATTAATAGGTCATTTGTTCTATAAACGTGCGTGAATTAATTCAATAGCTAAATTGCACTCGAGGAGAGTCCTATGCACTGCAAATCAATGTTTCCTTTTAACTCTGTCAGAGCCCTGGTTGCCTGTACCCTGACCTTGCTGTCGGCTGCCTTTACTTGTCAAGCATCCGCCGGTGATTTGGAAGACTTTAAGCAGTCGATTCGGACGAAATACGACATGAAGGAGCTGGCCTTCGCCAATAATGATGTAGAGCCCATTCTGACGCGTTTTTATAGCAGCGATGTGATATCCACTGGCCCCGATGGCAGCACACACGTTGGCATAGAAGAGTTGCGCCCTATTTACAATGAGGTAATCGCAGGCAATGTCAGTATTGAGTCCTATAATACTTTTGTGAACGGCGATGCCGGATGGGACTGGGTCAACTTCCACGTAACGCCGCCACCTGCAGCCGGTGAAGAACCTTTTACGTTCAAAATGCTGTTCCTGTGGGAGCGTATTGACGGCCAATGGTGGTCCCACGGTGAGATGTATGTGATGGGCGAGTTCGCCATTGATTGAAAGGCATTGATGGGGACTGATCGGCACTGGTAGATACAAGAGGCGGGAACATGAAAGATAAGAATCAAAAAAGCGGTGTATCCAAGACTGAAATTACCCGTCGGGACTTTGTCGGCGGTACGCTGATCGGCAGTGGAGTTGCTCTGCTCGGGGCAAAAGCCCCCGGTGTTCTAGCCGCTACGGGTGTGAGTGCAGCGCCAGACTTCAAACTGGGTAAGACCATGCCCATGCCACTAACGGGCCTAGATAATAGCTGGACGGGCCCAGGTGGCCAGGGCGATTACGCTCCGGCCAATGGCAATACCCACCGGGAGGTGAACGCAGCGCATACCCTGCGCAACGGGGATTTTGCCCAGCGTGTGGACAGTGCCGCTGACACAGGTGAGCACTATGATCTAGTGGTAGTTGGCGCGGGCTTTGCCGGCTGCACGGCGGCCTATACTTTTCTCAAGGAGCACCCCAAAGCCAAAGTGCTTATTATCGACAACCATGAGATGTTTGGTGGTGAAGCTCGGCAGAATGAATTCGAGGTAGACGGTTATCGCCTGTGGGCGCCACAGGGCTCAACTGGCGCAGTCTGGCCTTTGCAGGCCGCGAAGAAAATCGAGATGTTCTCGCCCATATGGGATGAACTCAAACTGCCGCAGGAGTTTGAGTGGCAGGAGGCAAAAAACTCCGATCTGAAGATTCCTTATGACAACTACTCGCCCATGCACCTGACCTGGGAGGGTACGGACCTGGGCTGGTACCACGAGGGTCACGGCATGAGCGTGAACCCCTGGCAGAACCGGTTCGCCGATGTTCCCATTGACGAAAACACCAAGAGTGATTTCCTCTGGATGGAAACTTATCGTCAGCCGCCCGAGCGTGAAGACTGGGATCGCTGGCTTGACAGCATGACCTACGAAGAATTTCTTAAGAACGAGATGGGCCTCGACAGCAAGGAAGTGTTGGAGTATCTACAACCTTTCGGTGCAGCCATGGGTATGGGCCTCGGTCCGGACGTCATCTCTGCCTACCAAGCATTCAATTTCATGCAACCGGGTGTGCTCCAGTACGGCAGGCAACTAGGTATCGGTGATGCTACCGATTATGTTCATCTGGCCCAGTGGCCCGGAGGTAATACCGGCACGCTGAGGCACCTCGTGTGGAAACTGATACCCGGCATTTATGGCAAGGTGTCAGGGATCAACGACGTGCTATCTAATCCCATCGACAGGGCCGAGGTGGATCGAAAAGGTAACGGTACCCGTATTCGCCTGGGGTCTCTGGTCGTCAATGTGCGCCACGAAGGATCCAGTGAGGTAAGGGTGACCTATCTCGATGGAGAGAATATGGTTAGGGTTTCTGCCGATCGCGTGGTGATGGCGGGGCAGCAGCATCTCAACAAGCGTGTTGTCACTGATTTGCCCGCCGTGTACCGGGATGCGATGGAGCAATTTATGCATGCGCCGATGATGATGGTGAACGTGGCTCTAACAAACTGGCGTTTCATGGACAAGATGGGTGTGGCCTCTGTGCGTTGGTTCGGCGATGAGCTGGGCTGGTTTACTACCTTGCGTCGGCAGATGATTCTGGATGGCGAGGAGCCCATGCCACTGGATCCCGACAAGCCTACGGTACTTACCATGTACAATTCCTTCTGCATACCGGGCCTGCCCGTTGAGCAGCAGACCGTGGCGGCAAGGATGAAGATGTTTGGCATGAGTTACGCCGATATCGAGAAGCAGGTGATCGACCAGTTCACCAAGATGTTTACGCCGGGCGGATTCGATGCCGAACGTGATATCGCAGGTATCATTGTCAACCGAATGGGCCATGCCTACGCCGCAACACCGCCGGGGTTCTTCTTCGGGAAAGACGGTAAGCCGACTGCATCAGACATCATCCGTAAGCCGCACGGGCGTATAGCGTTTGCCCACGCAGAACTGATGGGTATGCAGATGTGGGAGGGTGCGGTACATGAGGGCCAGCGGGCGGGTCACCAGGTCGCCGCTATGATCTAATAGTTTCGATCTTCGCTCTCAGTCAATTATATGGTTCCTCATTGTCCAATACGGTAATGCGGATTTCTGCTTTATTAGATAGATAACATAACTGTAGGAAGAGCATCATGTCCGAGTACCACCTGTTGATCGATGGTCAGAAAGTCGCGGCAGGGGAAACCTTTCCCGTGCTCAACCCGGCCACCGAAAAAGTGATTGCCGAATGTCCCAAGGCCAGTGTGGAAGATTTGAATAACGCGGTGTCAGCGGCCCGTAGGGCGTTTCCCTCATGGAGCGCTACCGCTGACAGCGAACGTTCCCGATTGATACACGCAGTGGCAGATGCAATTGAGGCCAACAGTGCCGAATTGGCTCAACTGTTGACCTTGGAGCAGGGCAAGCCACTGGGTGGCTGGCAGGGCTTGGGATCTGGCTTCGAATTGGGTGGCGTCGGTGTCTGGTGTCACTATACCGCGGACCTGGAACTACCTGTGCATGTGGTGGATGACAACGACGAGGAACGCGTCGAAGTACATCGCAAGCCACTGGGCGTGGTAGGTTCTATCACCCCCTGGAACTTCCCTCTGATGATCGCCATCTGGCACATCATTCCAGCGATTCGCAGCGGCAATACTGTTGTCCTTAAGCCCTCTGAGTATACACCGCTTGCAACCCTCAGAGCTGCTGAAATTATCAATGAAGTCCTACCGCCGGGCGTGTTGAACGTGGTTACCGGAGATGGAGGCCTGGGTGCAGCCATGACCAATCACCCCGATATCAACAAAATTGTGTTTACCGGCTCTACCCCCACGGGCAAGAAGATCATGGCGAGCGCTGCAGGCAACCTCAAGCGCGTGACTCTTGAGCTGGGAGGTAACGATGCGGCTATCGTTATGCCGGACGTCAATGTCGCAGAAGTGGCCCCCAAGATATTTACCACCGCCATGATTAACAACGGTCAGACCTGTGCGGCTCTCAAGCGCCTCTATGTGCACGAAGACATCTATGAAGAGCTTTGCCAAGCTCTTGCGGGGCTTGCGAAGAGCGTGACGACGGGCGACGGCACTGGGGAGGTAGATTTCGGTCCGGTGCAGAATAAGGCTCAGTATGAAATAGTTTGCTCTATGGCAAGAGAGGCCAAGGAAAGCGGGGCGAGAATCCTCAGTGGCGGTGAGCCTACCGAAGGTCCGGGCTATTTTTTCCCGGTGACCATTGTTGCCGATATCGCCGACGACGCCCGTCTGGTCCAGGAGGAACCCTTTGGCCCCATTCTCCCTGTGCTCAAGTTCACCGACGTTGAAGATGCCCTGCAGCGAGCCAATGACAATGCCAACGGTCTCGGGGGATCGGTGTGGTCAAGCGATATCGAATACGCTACAAAGCTGGCTCAGCGCCTTGAGTGTGGTACCGCCTGGGTGAACAATCACGCCATGCTGCGGCCAGATGCCCCCTTCGGTGGGGTCAAGGACTCCGGCATTGGGGTGGAGTTTGGCCTCTATGGGCTGGAGGAATACACTTCCATTCAGACCTTACAAATCAGTAAAACCTAGGTGGGATTGGTCGGTTTTAAGCGACCGACCAGCCTACTTGCGTCAATAACCAACGGAAGAGGTCCATGCAGATATATCGCAAAATCAGTGTGGTTGTAGTCCTGACATTGTTGTCCCTGGGCGTCGCCCAGGCCGTGCCACCGCCTCTACCCATCGAGAAAACGGGCATCGTGGAAAAGCTGCCTTCGGCCTATCCCGAGAGCTGGTTTCTGGTGCACGAGGCGTCGTTCTTTGCGATGTCCGACGGTAAGGTCTATGTGATCGATACCGACGGCGATACCCTGCCGGAGCAGATCAAGGGCACGTTTAATGTCTCCATGATTGGCAATTTCACTCAGTCCGCCAAGCGCTCCGAATTCTATGCGACGGAGACGTTCCATACTCGCGGAACACGCGGCAACCGCATCGATGTGGTCACCATCTGGGATCAAGCAACTCTGGCGGTTGAAGCCGAGGTGGTGCTACCTAAACCCGAACGTTTTATGGGCATGCCACAGCGCTATACGATGCTGGTACTGAACGATGACAAGTGGTTGGCTATCGCCAATTTTGGCCCCGCTACTTCTGTGACTCTGATCGATCTGGACAGCCGCGAGATAATAAACCAGATTCCGACGCCGGGCTGTATATTCAACTATCCCACGGGAAAGCGGGGCTTCAGCTCCCTTTGTGCCGACGGGCGGTTTATGAGTTTGGAACTGGACGCCAAGGGTCAGGTGGTCAAGCAAGTGCGTACGGATTCTTTTTTCAGTTCCGACGACTCACCCATTTACGACCATGCCGCTCTGGTTGGTGACACCCTCTACTTTCCCTCCATTGCCGGCTTGATGTTTCCGGTTGATGTCAGTGGCACCGTCGCCCAGATAGGCGAACCTTGGAACCTGGTTCCCGAGGCTGAGCGAGCGCAGAACTGGGCTCCCGGTGGACTTGGCCTTATCGCCAAGGATGACCAGGGCCGTGTCTATATCATCATGCACTCGGATGCAAAAGACGGCAGTTATCAGGGGGGCGGGCCTGAAGTGTGGGTATTCGACCCGGTTAAGAAGCAGCGGGTCAAACGTATTTCGCTAAAGGCTTGGGGTCTGTCTTTAGGAGTCAGCCGAGGAGAAAATCCCCGACTGATGGTGCTCAATCCCACGGACATGAGCCTGGAAATGTACAACTCCGAGACCGGCGAGTTCATCAAGACCATCACGGGTTTCGGCCAGACGAGTCCGCTGTCTTTTCGCGGCAGCGAGTAGGCCATTATCTTGCCTGATTTCATTGTAGTGCCTGATTTGATCGCGACGGGGGTTGCCTGGTTCCTGGCATGGTTGTTGGGGACCGCCGCTTTCCATAAGGCGTGTAATATTGAACATTACCAGCGGTTAATGGGGAAGTACCTCAACGATTCATCCGTCGGCTCGGTGTTTGTCTGGCTGGTGGCCGCGGTAGAGATGAGCCTGGCACTGGCAATGTTGTTGCCGCAAACGCGAGGGGCTGGTTTGGCCGCTGCAGCACTACTGCTCATTGCCTATGCCGGCTTGATGGGCGTGCAACTGGCTAGGGGCGCAGCAGATATTAAATGCGGTTGTGCAGGGCCAGCCTCTGAAACGACGATTAGCCCAACCCTGGTATTGCGCAACCTCGCTTGCGCGTCGTTGACCCTATTGGCCATGTCGCCCACTATTTCTGTGGACTCTGGTGTGGCTGGAATTGGCCTGGCGTTATTCGTGGCTACCTTTGCCACTCTGATTTACCTGGGCAGTGAACAATTGATCGCCAACGCCCAACAAATGGCAGGAGAAGGATAATCATGGACTTGTTACTCGTGTCCAACATCGTGTTGTGGATCGGTTTTTTAGTGATGGTGGTGGTCAATCTGGCACTGGCCAGGCAGATTGGTGTGCTTTACGAACGCGTAGCACCCGCTGGTGCCTTGATGATGAACCAAACCCTGTCCGTTGGTAAAGCTGCGCCGCAGCTTGCAGTTACTACCCTGGTCGGTAGCACCCTCGAAGTGGGTAAAGTGGCTGACGGTAAATCCCAACTGCTGTTTTTCCTCTCTCCAGATTGTCCCGTCTGCAACGAACTGACTCCAGCCCTGAAATCTGCGGCAAAGTCTGAATCAGACTGGCTCAGTGTGACTCTTGCCAGTGACGGCGAGGACCAGGATCACGCTGGCTACGTTGCGCGCAAGGGCCTGGGCGATTTCCCCTATGTGATTTCCGAAATACTTGGGAAGACCTACGGCGTTTCAAAACTACCCTATGCGGTGTTGATCGATGAGCTCGGTGTGATTGCTTCCATGGGTATCATCAATTCTCGAGAGCACCTGGACAGTCTGTTTGAGGCCAAGGAGCGCAAGGTGGCATCGATACAAGAATATATGAGCCGGCGTGACCCGGTGCAGTACGTGGAGGCTGACAAGACATGAAATATTTAGACAAGCTGTTTGAACAACGTACCCGCGAGCTTGCGCAACGAGGTTCCCGGCGCGGTTTGCTGAAAGGCCTCGGTGCATTGTTAGTGGGAACGGCGGCAGTGCCACTGTTGCCCGTGGCGAGGGCCTCGGCGGCGCCAGAGCAGCCGGTGGAAGAAGGCGACCCCGGCAACTGCGATTACTGGCGTTACTGTGCCATCGACGGTTTCCTCTGCAGTTGCTGTGGTGGCAGTGAAAATACCTGCCCACCTGGAACCGAAATGTCTCCGGTAACCTGGATTGGCACCTGCCGCAATCCGGCGGACGGGCGCAACTACGTGATTTCCTATAACGACTGCTGCGGCAAGTCTTCCTGCGGCGCCTGTCTGTGTCAGCGGGATGAGGGCGATCGCCCCCCCTACAGGCCCGACAAAACTAACGATATCAACTGGTGTCTGGGTACCAGCAGCGCAGCTTATCATTGTTCCAACGCTGTTGTTGTTGGCGTGGCTTTTGAAAAGTAATGAAGTACCTGGCTCTGGTTCTCAGTGTTGTGTTTTGCAGTGGCGCAAGCGCCAGCGAAATAAACCGGGAACGAGCGCACTATAACTACCAGATGTTCTGTCAAGGTTGCCATGCTCCCGGTGGTGCCAGTGTTGATGCTAGCGTTCCGCGATTGAAAGACTACGTGGGTACTTTTCTGCGCAGCCCAGAGGGTCGGGGGTTCCTGGCGAGGGTTCCAGGATCGGCGACTTCTTCACTGGACAATGAGGAACTGGCAGAGGTGTTGAACTGGATCGTGTTGGAATTTTCCGGCGATAGCCTCAACACCTCCTTTGA
>JBLHKV010000066.1:0-15177 GCA_047618115.1 Halieaceae bacterium
GACCGGTGCCGAGGCTACCTCGATGGCTCTCACTGAGGTGAACGTGATTGAGCACTCCCTGGATATCTTCCAGGGCGTGGCCCGGTGCCGGATCTTCTATATTGGCATGATGCGTATCGTAATGAACGCCTACGTTGTCCAGACCCACCTGCTCAACCATGCGCTTACAATCAGCGGAGTTGGTGATCAAAAACGCTTCGAAGCGATTGAGAAATTCTAAGCCCAGGCTAACTCCGGACTGGCCAGCATATTCCCCCACAGTGTGAAGATACTCGGCAGACCAGTCCCACTCCTGGGGCGTTGCCGCTGTGCCGGTAAAGTATTTATGGGCCTGGTACAGCCCGCCGATGATGATTTTGGCACCGATGATATTGGCGTCATCAACCGCGCGTTTAAGACTCTCCACCGCTGCGGTTCGCACAGATTTATCCGATGAAATTGGGTTGTTAGCTAGCCCTACAAATGCCGAGGCCGTCCTCTCCAAACCGAGATCATCACAAGCTGCAGCCATCGCTTTCAATTGAGATTCGGGCTGCCCAACCAGCGGAATTTCAACGCCGTCGAATCCCGCCTCCGCGAGCCCTTCAAATACAGGAATTTTCTCCGGGGTAGTATCGATACCCCAGAGCAACATATTCATACCGATCTTTACATCCATGGGCATAACAGCTACTCGGCTCGCGAGCCAATGATCTCCGCTTGATGTCCACCGGCCCTACGATCAAATAACCAGATAGCGCCAAACACCGGTAGCAACAACAGCGGCACATAGGCGACCGATTGAAATGACTCCACCGAGGCATAGCGCACTACAGCCTCCATAGCCTCTGGCGACAGGGCAGCCAGTTTGTCTGCGCCACCGGCCGCCTCTGCTTTTGCAGCATCGAAAATCGATCCCATTTGAGGCAGTACAAACTGAATGGACATACCACCGGCAAAGCCCATCAGACCCATAGCTATCGCCCCGCCCCGGGGGAAGCGTTCGGAGGTGATCGCGAGCATCGTAGGCCACAAGTAGCACACCCCCATACCCCAAACGGTAGCCGCGCCAAACGCCAGTGCGGGTGAATCAGCGAGGCTGAGCATGTACAAGCCAATACCCGCAGCCAGGCAACTGACAAACATCAGACCAACCGGTGAGATCCGTTCTACGATAGGGCCGGCAAAGTGGCGCATGACAAACATCAGCGCGCTGACATAAACAAGTAGCAGGATGCCCTGCATGCCGACGATATTCGACAGGGCTATATTGACCCACTGCCCTGGAGCAAGCTCTGCGGCGGCCGTGAGATACATACAGGCCCAGAACACCCAGAACATCGGGCGCTTGATGAGCTCTGTGAACATTTCCCTGTAGCTAACACCTGCCGCAACGCGCTCTGTCTGGGGAAACGTCGAACGGGCAACCATCCAGGCCAGCACCAGTGCAGGAATGAGCAGCACAAACATATTCACTTCCCAGGGAATATCCAGGGCAGTAATCGCGACACCAAGCAAGCCACCGACCACAATTCCGGCGGGCCACCAGGCGTGCAGGATGTTGAGGCGATGAGTTTTTTCATCTGGATACAGAGCCGTTACCATCGGATTCGAAGCCGCTTCTACGGCCCCCCATCCAAGCCCTGTCATCAATAAGCTAGTCAGCACCATGGCTTCCACCGACGGTCCGACTGGCATCGTAGTGGCCGCCAGCAGACCGAGAGCACCGGCCACATAGCCGAGGGCCGAAAGAAGCAGCATTCGCTTCATACCAATCAGGTCGACCAATGCGCTGCCGAACAGCAGTGTCAACGCAAAACCGGTAAAGGTAATTCCCAGCGCCTCCCCCACCATGGCTGCGGAGTTTGCCAGGTCAATCTTGTCGTAAATATCCGCCTGCAGGTTAGGCGCTATATTGGCTCGAACTGCAAAGCCAAGTCCGATCATGAAAATCGAAAGATTACCTACATAGTAAAGGCGCTTACGGTCGATTTGCGGTTCGCTCACAGTTGTATCTCCAGATTATTTTTATGGTTGTAGCTGCTGGCTTCTAGCTTAGTCCGAGAATTCGTCGATTTGCTGCATCATTCGCCGGGGCCCCGGCAAAGTCATCAAACGCCTTATCTGTAGTACGAATAATGTGTTGATTGATGAAGTCTACTCCCTCCCTTGCGCCATCCTCAGGGTGCTTGAGGCAACACTCCCACTCCAGGACTGCCCAGCCCTGGTAGCCGTATTTAGCGAACTGACTAAAAATACCGGAAAAGTCCACCTGGCCATCACCAAGAGAACGGAAGCGTCCCGGGCGGTCCTTCCAGCCCTGGTAGCCACCGTAAACCCCGCTCTTACCACTGGTATTGAACTCCGCATCCTTTACATGAAACATTTTGATGCGCTCATGGTAATAATCAATAAACTGGATGTAATCGAGTTGCTGGAGCAGGAAGTGACTCGGGTCATAGAGAATATTGCATCTTGTATGCTCACCTGTAGCCTCCAGGAAACGCTCAAAAGTAACACCGTCGTGCAGGTCTTCACCGGGATGGATCTCATAACAGACATCCACGCCCGCCTCATCAAAGGCGTTTAGTATAGGCAACCAGCGTTCCGCCAGCTCGGCGAAACCCGCTTCCACCAGCCCCTCCGGACGCTGAGGCCAGGGGTACATGGTTTGCCATAATAGCGCCCCAGAGAAGGTAGCGTGGGCATTTAGGCCCAGGTTTCGGCTCGCCTTAGCCGCCAAAAGTAACTGATTCACCGCCCATTCCTGGCGTGCAGCCGGCTTGCCCTGAACCTCTTTAGGAGCAAAACCGTCAAATAACTCATCGTAGGCAGGATGCACCGCTACCAGTTGCCCCTGCAGGTGTGTCGAGAGTTCGGTGATCTCCACACCACCCTCGGCACAAATGCCTTTTAGCTCATCACAATAATCTTCACTCTCAGCCGCAAGCGCCAGATCGATCAGGCTCGACTCCCAGGTGGGCACTTGCACGCCCTTGTAACCGAGCTCACCCGCCCAGCGGGTCATATTGGCGAGGTTATCAAAGGGGGCATCTTCCCCCACAAACTGTGCCAAAAATATAGCAGGTCCTTTCATCGCAGCCATGTTCTCACCCTTCTCCCTTCCGGTGTTGATCCAGGCGATGCCACTTGGTATCGCTATTACTCGCCGCAACCGCGAGTTCGATAAACGCCATACCGCGCACAGCTTCCTCGATGCCCGGGCAATCGGCAGCGCGCAGACTCGGCGCCTGGCCGCTCTCCCGTGCTCGAATTTGTCCCACAAAGGCCATATAAATATTGGCAAAGGCTTCCAGATATCCCTCGGGGTGCCCAGCGGGGGTCCGGGTGTTGGCCGCGGCCAATGGACTTAGATAGTCACCGCCTGTACGCAACAGCTGGCTGGGCCGGTCGGGCCATTTCAGCCAAAGACTATTGGGTTCCTGCTGTGTCCACTGCAGGCTGCCTGTCTCACCATAGATGCGAATACTAAGCGCGTTTTCTTCGCCCACGCAAATCTGGCTAGAGTGCAACAGACCTTTTGCACCGTGCTCGAAGCGCAGTAGTACGGAGCCGTCGTCATCTAGCTCTCGCCCGTCGACAAAAGATGTCAGGTCAGCACAAATCTCACTGATGTTCTGCCCGGTGATATATTCGGCCAGGTTTGCCGCGTGAACGCCGATATCACCCATGCAACTGCTGATACCCGCTCGACTGGGATCGAGGCGCCACGCGGCCTGTCTGTTATCCACGTCCTCCTGCCGGTCGGCCAGCCAACCCTGGGGATACTCCACCACGACTTTACGGATTCTACCCAAGTCCCCAGCGAGTACACGCTGCCGGGCCTCCTTCACCAGGGGATAGCCGGTGTATGTATGGGTCAGTCCGTAGAGAAGCCCCGTTTCCTCCACTAGTTTGCGCAACGCGAGCGCCTCTACCAGATCAAAGGTGGCCGGCTTATCACTCATGACATGAAAACCCGCACGAAGCGCCGCTTCGGCGACCGGAAAATGCATATGATTAGGTGTAACAATAGCGACAAATTGCATGCGCTCATCTGCTGGTAGTGCTGCTTCTGCTGCCATCATGGCAGAGTAATTGGGATAAACGCGTTGTACGGGGAGACCCAGAGCCAATCCAGATCGCACCGCCGTGTCCGCATCGCTACTAAAGGCCCCGCAAATCAGTTCAATCTCACCATCTATGTTCGCTGCCATCCGGTGCACAGCGCCAATAAAAGCGCCCTCGCCTCCACCGACCATTCCCATTCTTATTTTTACCACTTTGGCACTCCCGGACCACGCAGATTTGCAGACGATCCGCCAGTTTATCAAAACGCTCTCGGCTAACGGCTGAATCATCTCTCGACCAGCCCAATAATTCTTGGGGAAAAACCGCTATCATTAGAATATTTTCGGCGCTGGTGAACTAAAATGACAAAGCTGGTTTTCAACTCCCTGGAGAATATTGAGCAAAACTTTGCACTGCTTGAGCTGATTCCGGATACCCACGCTTGGGTAAAGGATCGCGATGGCCTCTTTGTATTTGGCAGTCGCCTCTTTTATGAACGCTTTAATATTAGTTCAATGCAGGGCCTGGTAGGTAAAACTGACTACGACCTGGCGCCGGCCGATATGGCACAACACTATCGCGCCGACGATGACCGCGTGCTCGATGGCTACGTCGTCACAGACCGATTGGAATTGATTCTGGGAAAATCTGAGCCTGTCGAGTGGTTTCTCACTTCCAAGTGGCCCGTATACAACCCGGAGGGGTACATTATCGGCAGCGTCGGTCTGAGCCGTCACCTCAACCAGTCTGAGCGCAAACTCGTTCCCTACCAGGAGCTCAGCAAACCAATCGACTATATTCAGCAATACTTCGCGAGCCGTATTTCTGTGGAAAAACTGGCAACAGCATGCAATTTGTCAGTGAGTGCTCTGGAGCGACGTTTCAAAAAGCACTTGCATAAAACACCCTACCAATACATCACCGAGGTGCGACTGGAGCATGCCAAACGCCTGTTATTAGAAACCGAGAAAGGAGTCGGAACCATCGCTTTAGAGACGGGCTTTGCCGATCATAGCCACTTCACACGGGTCTTCAGCAAACACTTTGGTCAAACACCCAGTTCACAGCGATCGGCACGAACAACTGTTACAACTGGATGAGTCGTCGCGGAAACCACCGGGAGAATGTGGCCCAGTGGTGCCCTTCCTACGTTTTTTCTAGGTCTTCTTTTTTTCCTTCTTCTCCATCTTCTCTTTCTTTTCCTTTTTCTCTTTCTTGGACTTCTTGGCCTTTTTCTCTTTCTTGTCCTTGCTGTCTTTTTGGTCCTTCGGGTCTTTACTAGCCTTTTTCACCGGCGGACCTTTACTTTCCTTTTTATCAGTAGCGCCTTTACTTTCCTTTTTATCAGTAGGGGCCGGCCTTTCCTTATTGTCCGCGGGGACTTTACTATCTATTTTCCCCGTCGTGCTCTGTCTATCTTTTTTACCCGTTGGGCCTTTCTTAGCCGCGCCTATGTGATGAGGAGCGATATTAATACGCTGCCCGGACACCCAAACTCCCTTGAGGTGCTCAAAGACTTCCTTTGGCATACCGTCGGGCAGGTCGACGGTGCTGTACTCTTCATAGATCTCAATACGACCGATATATTCGCTATCGATATCGGCTTCATTGGCAATGGCACCGACGATATTTCCAGGCTTAACGCCGTGTTTGTTACCAACAGCCATTCGAAAGCGATCAAAGCCCTTATCAGGCATGGGTAAATGGCGCTCCTGCTCCTCTCCACGCTTATTGGGTGCAGTACCACGTTCGCCTTGTCGTGTCTCTCTGCGTGGTGATTTGCTCCCCTCGCCTCGAGATTGGTTGGTCTCACGCTCGCGATGTGCTGGCTTTTCTTTAACAAAAAGCGGTTGTTCGCCCTGGGCCATAGCAACCAACGCCGAGGCAATTTCGATTACTGGCACGCCAAATTCGTGCTGATATTCCTCGATCACCTTCCGGAATTGATCGAGTTCGGATGTGCTAAGCGTTTGGCTGATCTTATCCTTGAACCGTTTGACTCGAGTATCGGTCACTGCCGCTGCGGTCGGCATTTCCATCCTCACCAGATCTTGCCCGGTAGACTTCTCAATCGCGCGCAACAGTCTGCGCTCACGATTGGAGGCAAACAAAATTGCATCGCCGGTACGTCCCGCTCTGCCGGTACGCCCTACTCGGTGCACATATGCCTCAACATCGTAGGGAATATCGTAGTTTATGACGTGCGATATCCGCCCCACATCGAGGCCTCGCGCTGCCACGTCGGTGGCTACCAAAATATCAATCCCACCTTTCTTCAAACGTTCCACCGTCTGCTCGCGTTGCTTTTGTGCTATATCCCCATTGAGTGGCGCCGTGGCATAACCACGCGCGCTGAGCTTCTCAGCCAACTCCACGGTAGCTATTTTGGTCCGCACGAACACCAGCATGGCATCGAATTCCTCGACTTCCAGAATTCTCGTCAGTGCATCTAACTTATGCAGTCCGCTGACCATCCATACACGCTGACGGATTGTATCGGCAGTCTTCTGCTTAACCTTGATGGTGATCTCTTCGGGATTATTCAGATACTTGTGCGTAATACGTCGAATTGCCGCAGGCATGGTTGCCGAAAACAGCGCTAGCTGTCTTTTTGGAGGAGTCTTCTCCAAAACCCACTCGACATCGTCGATAAACCCCATGCGCAACATTTCATCGGCTTCATCGAGCACCAAACAGCGTAGTTCATCGAGTTTTAGCGATCCACGACGCATGTGATCCATGACTCTTCCCGGGGTGCCAACGACAACCTGCACCCCACGCTCTAACTGCCGCAACTGAGTGCGGTAGTCCTGACCGCCGTATATGGGTAATACGTGAAAGCCCTTGATATGTGCAGCGTATCGCTGAAAAGCCTCGGCTACCTGGATAGCCAGCTCCCGTGTGGGTGTCAGCACCAGTACTTGGGGCGATTTCTGGTCTGAAACCAGGCGTGCCAGTAACGGCAAGGCGAAGGCTGCAGTCTTTCCTGTACCCGTTTGCGCCTGCCCCAGAACATCTCTGCCCTCGAGCAAGTGGGGAATGGTCATCGCCTGTATGGCGGACGGCGTTTCGTAACCGACCTCATTCAGCGCTTTCATCAGAGACGCGGGCAAGCCCAGTTCTGAAAAACTACTTGTAATCGATTCGGTAGACATGGGGCTTCCTTAGTTTGAGGCGCGGCATTATACACTAAAAGTGATGCGGACTCCCTTGCCTACTTTAGCGTTATGGAAATGGCATCTGCGCCTGTTCTTTGCCACAAAATTATCAGACAATGATCTGCCTGAATGGTTAGGAACAAGGATGCCAGAGCAACAAACCATAGTATGGCGAGAATGGGTAACGTTTCCCGAACTCGGCAGCCTCGGTATTCTGGGTGCCCTGCGTATTAAAGCCAAGATAATTACCGGTACATCCCGTCGTGGAGCAGAGGGCCAATGAAGTTGAAAATATGTATTCTGTCGCGTAACAAGAAGCTATACAGCACGAATAGGCTCCTCGAAACCTCCAGACAACGCGGCCACGAGGTCGACGTGATAGACACACTGAAATGTCACATGGACATAAATTCCTCGAAACCAGGAATCTACTTCAAGGGACGGAAGCTCGAGGGTTATGACGTCGTGATTCCCCGGATTGGCGCGTCAATTACCGACTTTGGCACAGCCGTAATTAGGCAGTTTGAGATGATGGGCGTTTATTGTCTGACCGAGTCTATTCCACTGGGCCGATCACGCGACAAATTGCGAGCGCTGCAGTTGTTATCTCGCAAGGGCATAGGTATGCCAGTGACTGGCTTTGCCCATACCGTGCAAAATAGCCGTGAATTGATCAAGCTGGTTGGCGGAGCGCCAGTTGTACTGAAACTGCTATCGGGCACACAGGGGCGCGGAGTAGTTCTGGCGGAAACGATTAAGGCTGCCGAGTCTGTCGTAGACGCTTTCACAGAATTGGGAGCAGATTTTCTCGTGCAGGAGTTCATCAAGGAAGCTGGTGGTTCCGATGTTCGGGCATTCGTCATAGGGCGTAAGGTGGTTGCCGCAATGGAACGCAGTGCCGCAGATGGCGAGTTTCGATCCAACCTACACAGGGGCGGTAGCGCACGGGTGACCAAATTGACGCCAATGGAAAGAGCTACCGCCGTCAAAGCAGCACAAACCATGGGCCTCAACGTGGCTGGTGTAGACATACTTCGCTCCTCGCGTGGACCTCTGATCATGGAGGTTAACTCCTCCCCAGGTCTGCGCGGCATCGAAGAGGCAACCGGCAAGGATATAGCCGGTCGCATACTCGACTACATTGAGGACCACGCCCGCCCGGTTCGGAGTGGCAGAAAAACCCAGGGCTGAGCAGTGGCTATAAGCTGTCTGGAGAAACAAGTTGAGCAGCTGCACCATGAGCAAAAAATTATAACAGCAGACTAAAGAGCAGGAATTAAGTATGGCGGAACATCAATTTACCCTTCCCGATATCGGCTTCGATCCCAATCAGGTCACCCAGGACCCCTATAGCGCAGATCTTGAAACATTAAGCCCCGGAAACCCTCTACTATTTGGTAATGACGTGCACGGGGAATGGTTTAAACGTCTGCGAGATGAGGACCCGGTGCACTATTGCCCGAAAAGCGCTTTTGGGCCGTACTGGTCCATCACTCGCTACGAAGACATCATGCATGTAGACACCTCACACGATTTGTTCTCTTCGGAGCCGTCAATCAACATCAACGATCAAGATGACGATTTCCAACTCCCGATGTTCATTGCCATGGACAGGCCCAAGCACGACGAACAGCGAAAGGCAGTAAATCCAGCCGTCGGAGCAGAAAGCCTGCGTGAGTTTGAAAGTCTCATCCGTGAGCGCACGATTGGTGTGCTCGAAGGCCTGCCAGTCGGAGAGACTTTCGATTGGGTAGAAAACGTTTCTATCGAACTAACCACCAGAATGCTGGCAACCTTGTTCGACTTCCCTTTTGAGGACCGGCGCAAACTGACACATTGGTCAGATGTCACTACATCGATTCCCGGCATGGGACTCATCGACAGCGAGGAGCAACGCAGGGAGGAATTGATGGAGTGTCTTGCATACTTCACCAATCTTTGGAATGAGAGGGTTAACGAAGAGCCACGACGTGATTTCATTTCGATGATGGCCCACGCAGAGTCGACCAAAAATATGTCCCCCTTCGAGTACCTGGGAAATCTGTTATTACTGATCATCGGTGGTAACGATACCACCCGCAGCACCATGACCGGCAGCGTACTTGCACTGCACCAAAATCCCGCTGAGTTCGAGAAATTACGCAGCGATCGCGCCATGATCCCAAACATGATTTCGGAAACTATTCGCTGGCAGACGCCACTGGCGCACATGCGACGCCGCGCGACTGCGGATACTGAACTTGGTGGAAAAACCATCGCCGCTGGCGACAAGGTAATCATGTGGTACGTATCGGGAAATCGGGACGAGCGCTTCTTTGATCGCCCAGACGATTATCTCATCGACCGCGAAAACGTGCGCAAGCACCTCTCTTTCGGTTTTGGTATCCACCGCTGTATGGGTAACCGCCTGGCGGAATTGCAATTGCGTATACTGTGGGAGGAAATCCTTAACCGCTTTGAAAAAGTTGAAGTTGTCGGCGAGCCTGAGAGAACTTTTTCTACTTTCGTAAAGGGTTACACAGCCCTACCAGTAAAACTACACCCTCGCTAGTGTCGACCTCGCCCGGATGAACTCTAACTGCCTGCCAGCGCAATCATGTCGGTCCGGTAGGCTTTCGGTGTCAGCCCCGTCCAACTGCGAAAAGAACGGACGAAGGAACTCGGTTCTGCAAAGCCCAGCATGCCGGCCAGAGTGTTGATCCTTATCGTCTCGTCTCTTAAATGCTCGATAGCAAATTCGCAGCGCACCGTGTCTTTGATCTGTTGATAACTACTCCCCTCTTTCTGCAGGCGCCTACGTAAACTCGATTCCGACATATGTAGATTTGAAGCCATTTTTTCGAAAGATGGCATACCCTCTAGAAAATCGCGTTGTATCAGGGACCGTATTGCGGCAGCGGTACTGGCCGGTTTGCTGGCAGCTGCAATCAATTGAAACACTGCGTTATCCAAAAATTGCTCCAGGGATTGCAGGGTGTGCACTATCCGGTGTTCGAGGTCGCTTCTTGCAAATACCAACCGGTTATTTGCGGCAGAAAATTCGATGGGGCACTGAAACACCTTTTCCAGGCGAACCCGATACTCGGTCGACACAAACTCCCCTGCAATCTCCACGCGCTCCAACGCAATCGAACGCCCTATGAACCAACCGCTTAAGGCATACCAAACCAGTAGTCCAGATGCCTGCGCAACCGTTTCATAACTGGCTGCGCGCTCCCAGTCCGCCGGTACAAAAGTGCTGTCATCGGCGCCGGTGCGTACGTGATAATTAAGAAATGCCTGGGAGCCTGACTGTTCGAGAGTTACGCGATAACCAATCATGGGATACACCAGATCGTCAAACCGCTGAGCCAGGTGCAATCCCACGCCCAGAGTCGTACCGGTTAAAAAAATGTGACACATCAGTGCGAAAGCTTCGCTGCCCAGTCCCGCGGCCCAGGGAATAGGCCGCTGCAAAGATTCCATTTGGCCAACAGCTTCGCGATACATTTTCGAATAGTACGAGGCGGGCAAACCCTTCTCTACTGGCATACTGTGTAATTGTGAACGCGTAATATTCAGTGGCACCATCAGCGCATCCGCATCCAGCCCAATCCGCTCCATGTAATCCAGCAGCTGAAGGAATTTGTGTATGGGTATCAATAACTCATTCACGCTAATTTAACGCCCTCAAAATTTATCAGCAATATGGATTCGATTTAAGCACAATCAGCACGGCCTTCAAAGCCAGATTTACTGAGTAGCGTTTACCGAAAATGTTGCGCCGCGACTCGAGATGTCAACAAAATGGAATTTTCTCGTCGTATCTCCTACTCTCACCATAGCCCATACTAGCATTCATACTAAGGGAGTCTCTGGAGAGAGCACATGCCAGCAAAAAAAACAGCGGGCGCACATCTATTACATGAAGTTCTGGTCGGCGGGGTCAGCAATGCGATATTTAACGCCCTGGCGGCGTGGCTCCTCCTGCGCGGTGGCAGCAACCTAACCTTTGGAGGTGACAATAGCTTTGCCATCGACGTGGTAGCGACCGCATTCATACTTCCCTTTATAGTGAGCCTAATTGTTATCCCCCTTAATCAGCGGAAACTTCGTAACAACAAAGTAGATACTATCTCTGCAACGTACATCCCCTGTATCCAGACCTTTCTAAACCACTTCCCTAAAGGTCTGGCAATGCGTGCGGTGTGTTTTGGTGTGCTGGGAGTGGCTCTGTTCTCCCCCGGAGTGCTACTGCCGCTCTGGGCGTTGGGGATTAGCGAATTTTCGCCCCTCCAGTACGCCATTTTCAAAGGCTTTTGGGCGGGTCTACTGGCAGCTGTTTTAGTGGTCCCGATGATACTGCTGGCGCTCCGCAAGAACTAATCCGGAGAGCTACGACAGCCTAAACTCCGCGGGTTCCATCGGCACCTTGTAACTGAAAAGCCGTATTGCCCTCGCCGCGATAGAGTCTGCCGGCTTGGGCTTGGGCTAGGAACTAAGGACGGCTGTAGATTGTTGTCCCCGACTTAATAGTCTCCAAAACCACGATATCCTTGATCGCGATGGGGTCCACAGTAAGTGGGTTGTGATCGAGTATCACCAAATCGGCAAGCTTCCCCACCTCAATCGAGCCTTTAGAATCCTCTTCGAAGTATTGATAGGCCGCGTGAATCGTCATTGATTCCAACGCCTCCAGCGGAGATACACGCTGTGCCTCGCCCAAAATTTTTCCGCTACGAGTAATTCGATTAACACTGGCCCACAGCAGGCGCATCATATCCGGTGGCACGATGGGGGTGTCATTGTGAGTAGTAAATGGCATACCGCGGTCAGCAGTCGTTTTTAGCGGGCTGATTCGCGAGGCACGGGGTTCTCCAAAAACGGAATCGCGGTGCCAATCACCCCAGAAAAAAGTATGGGCAGAAAAGTACGAAGGTAACATACCCAGCTCTTGCATAGCATCCAACTGATCTTCGCGCACAGTTTGTGCATGAATCATTACTGGTCGCCGGTCCGCCACTCCGTGCACGACGCTTGCCGCTTTAACAGCACCGATAAACTGATCGGCCGCAGCGTCTCCATTGGCGTGAGCGAGCACCGGCACATTCTTCTCGAAGGCACTGCTCACAAGCTCTATAGCCTGGTCATCGGTTAGCGTACCGTAACCGGCATAGCCTTGTGTTTGTCCGTGTGGTGGGTGTAAATATGGTTTGCTGAGCCAAGCCGTTTTGCCCTGCGGCGAGCCGTCGAGAACCAGTTTAATACCGCCCACTCGAAAATGATTCTGGTAACGGGCTGAGGGAGTAACGTCTTCCAATGTGACTCCGGGAATCTGCAGATAGACATAGGCCACCACGTCGAGATAGAGCTTATTCGCGGCAGCTGCGCTCTTGAGAATTTTGAGCTCCTCTGGGCGCGTCGCACCTTCCTGTACAGTGGTAATACCAAAACTGGCGTAATATTGCTGGGCAGGCCCAAGCAAACCCACAAACTGTGTTTCAGTGGGTTGAGGCATGGCCATATATACCGGCCACATCGCGGCTAGCTCCTCGAGTACGCCATTGGGCTCTCTACTGCCCGCAACACGCCGGATCACTCCACCAGCGAGATCCTCGCTTTGCGCCGTCACACCGCCTAACTCGAGACACTTGGAATTGCAGGCTATGAAGTGTCCGGAGACGTGGATCAACGCAATGGGGTTCTCTGTAGAGACGCGGTCCAGGTCGGCACGGGTCGGGTGGCGCTGTTCTGCCAGCAATGAATCGTCGTAGCCCCAACCGATCAACCAACTGCCGCCACCTTTTTCAGCGAGTGCCTGATTCAGCCGTCCCAGTAGATCGTCGATGTTCTTAACATCTCCCACCGGAGGCGAGGAGACGTTAACCGCAGCTTGATTCCGCGCCGTCATCGTCAGATGTCCATGGGCGTCAATTAGCCCGGGAATCAGCGTACCACCCTGCAAGTCACGCAAAATGACGTTATCGCCGGACAGAGCCATGACACCAGGGTGATCACCCACAGCGAATATCTTCCCATCGCGAACCGCCACCGCCTCGACGTTGGGCTGAGCAGCATTAACGGTGATAATATCGCCGTTGGTGTAAATTGTGGTTGCTGGATCTTGTGATTCAATTGCAAGTTGATCCTGCACAGCGGAGTCTTCGGAGCAAGCCGATAGCAGCCAGATCACCGTTAGCAGGTAAGCGAATTTGGTAAATATTTTCATTGCCGATTTCCCCAAAGAAAAAACACCCAAGCGTAATCTTTCACCTGAAGCGACTTGTGTCTAATGTAAGTTAATTCGAGCCTCGAATTCCAGACCGCAACACATTAACCTATTAGCAGTATAAACACCTGCTACTCACTCCCTCTTAAAACCCCCAGTTTTTGTCTAATCTAACCTGGCCCCGTGCTCATTGCGGCCTAAAGGATTATCATGCGCAGTTGTAGCAAGATTATGGAGCGGTAGAGTGGGTAGCAAAATTAAGGTTGAACAGCCACTGGTGGTGTTACACGGCGACGAGATGGCGCAAATTGCCTTTGAACGTATTCTCGATCAATTTGTAAAGCAGCGGCTAGACATAAACCTGATCGAGATCGACCTCACCGCAGAAAACAGACTCGTCACCAATGGTCAGGCTGTCAGCGACGCGATCGAGGCATTGAAAAAATATGGCGTGGGTGTGAAAAACGCCGGGATGACAGTCAATCGTCAGCAGCTGGACGAATTGCTCGATAAAAACCCCTCTATCATCGAGTCAGATTTACATCCACTGGCAACCAAATCACCCAACGGCGCAATTCGTAAGGGCATCGGCGGAAATATAACCCGCGAAGATATCGAGTTTCAGAATTTGCAATCCAATCAACCTGACTGGAAAGGCCGAGATATTGAAGTTGTGACCATGGATGGCGGGGGTATTAAGGACAGTTACAACGAACTCTCCTCCGCCACCGGTGTGGCGCGGTTGATGTTTGTCGGGGCCAGCGGTGATCCAGTAGAATTACACCGCCGCATTGTCCACAAGGGCGATCCATGGTTGCTGGCCACCAATGACATGGAAGACGTTGTTAGCTGGGCACACCAGTTCTTTCAACGCGCTATCGATGAGAAACGGGATGTCTATCTGGGCCTTAAAGATACCGTGATTGCGGGCTACGACGGCGTGATGCGCGCCGCGATCGAGGAGGTGTATGCGCAGCACTACAAGGATCAACTTGCCGAATTAAACCTGGCTTATCATTACGAGCTGATTGACGCACAGGCAGCCCGCATTGTTGCCAACCCTCCACAGCGCGCTATTTGGGGAGTGCCAGACAATACCACCGGCCGTAAGCTCTTCAAATTAGTCAATAAGCTCAAAAAATACGGTATTCCCAAACGCAAGCACCACGTTTCGCTTTCTCGCATGAGCGCTGGTGGCGGCGATCAGTACGGAAGCTACAATGCACCCGCCAGCGAAGACGGCATTATTAAGGTGATTGTCGACGGCGAAGAAAAACACGCACGCATGGTCAAGGAAGGCGACCCCATGTTGTTTATGTCCAATGATCTGCAGGCGGTCAAGGACTGGGTAAGCCAGGTTTTTCGCGATGCCTCACACAAGAGCAAAGAGGTGTACTTCGGTCTAAAACGCGAGTACATGCCCTACGATGAAGTCTTCAGCACTGCCATTAATGACGTACGCCTGGAATTGGCAAAGGCGGACACGCCGCCGCCTTCGTTTATGATCATGCGGCCATCGAGCCAGTTGATTAAAATGATTACAGATCCACCGCGAAACGCACTCTATCCTGCACAGAATCTCGATGGCGATATATTTTCCGACATTTCCGCAGCCCTTGGCGGCAGCCTCGCAACGGCCAGCTCCATAATCGAAAGCAAAGATGGCACCATGCTCTACGAGGCTCCCCACGGCACCGCTCACGACCTCTATGTCAGGTACCTCGAAACTGATGGCAAAGAGGCGCACTTTAATTCCTCCGC
>JBLHKV010000067.1:0-15149 GCA_047618115.1 Halieaceae bacterium
CCCGTTAATGACGTACTGAACCGACTGCACCTGGCTGTAATCGATCAGAAACAGAGAAACACCCACGCCCACACCCAGTAACACGCCGGCAATGAAGCCAAAGTAGATAGTTACCACCACGATCGCCGCCACCGCGATCCAATCCTCGGTTTGCAGATAATCCCCGTGATTGAATAACCACTCCCGCCAGAGCTGCCAGCCCAACCAGAGAAATACGCCCCCCAGAAACGGCACCGGAACGTAGCCAAGCCAACTACCACCAAAAAACACCAGCCCGAGGCAGATCCCAGCTGCAATAAACACGGACTTGTTATTGGCTGCACCGGACTGATACATCATGGTCGTCACACCAATATCAGGGTAACCGGCCCCTCCTCCAGTTAATCCGCTAACCAGATTCGCCACCCCAGATGCCCGCAATTCAATATCCACGTCTACTTGCTGCTGGGAGGATAATTCCAGTCCCGTCACGGCTAGCAATAACGCCAATGCGCTAACCAGCGCGACGGATATATAAGCCCGCCACTGCGAGGCAACCACATTCCAGTCGACATCTCCGAGCCCGTTCCAGAACGAGTTCACAGCGTGGGCGTTATCCTTCCCCTCCGGTAGTAGCCACCCGACCGCCGCTAGCTCCGGATAGCTATAGCTCGAAAGCAGAGCCACCAGATGAAACAGCACCATACCGGCGGTCAATACCAATGGCAGCGCAAACACTTCACGCACGCGCCGGGAGATAAATTCCACAGCACATGCGAAGCCAACAGTGGCTATCAGCAGTACAAAATTTCCAGGTTCAGCCAACATATGAAGCGAGCCTGGCTCTAAATCCATTCCCAGACCTACGCCGAGTCCACCGTGCACCAACAACCAGCCGATGGTAATCATGAATCCGGCCGTGACCGAAAACGGTACGTAGCGAATAATCTTTCCGAAGCGAAAAGCTCCCAATAAGTAAAAGAACCCGCCGGTAAAAATAGTGGACACGGCGATGATCGTGAGAATTGTCGGGTACACACCCGCCCCCGCCATCGCAGACGCGCCATGACTGACACCTGCGGCAACGGCCGCTAAAATCACCACTGCCTCGTCCTGTAAAAGCGCGTAAATACCACGAAACTGACTGTAATAGCAGGTAATTGCCATCATGACAGCAGCGCCAAGCAAGAATACCTGGTAGCTGGGTTTAACAAAATCCAACAGCGGTCCGGAAAATATAAAAGCTGCATAAAGCACAGAAAACAAGGCAGCCAACAGCGCCATAATAGCAGCGCTGAAGGCAGTCTCTGCCCACTGTAAATAAGGAGCGCGCCCGGTTGCACTGTCCACGGCCTCACCCGACTCTTTCATAGCTTTTCCCTTAGCTTATCCCCGCCGGTTTGAAAGAGCTGGAGACGTGGATGTGTCCACAATCATCCGGTGGATTTTCACCGGGAGCCTAGAGTTACAAAATTCCCAGCCGCTGGCAACTGCTACTCCTTTTGGAAAAAGCTTGATCTGACTCAACGTATTAGACATTTATGGTCTATTGTTGCAAACCACCACCATAAGCTCGGATACATAAACTATGTAGAAAGCCCTGGCAGGCGCTATGATCTGTCCAACTACGCAAGGAGACTGATCATGCCAAAAGCAACCGCAGCAGACTACAATCTTGGACCTGCCACCTTCCCGCGCGGCTGGTTTATTGTCGCAGAGGCCAGCGAGCTAGGTGCCGAGCCACTGGCAATTCGCTTTTTTGGGCAGGACCTAGCGCTCTACCGCGGCGCATCGGGCCATGCAACGCTACTCGACGCCTACTGCCCACATATGGGCACACATCTGGCGGCAAGTACCAGCGCCCATATTGTGAAGAGCGGAGAGCAGATAGAGGGAGATTCCATTCGTTGCCCTTACCACGGTTGGCGCTTTGCTCCCGACGGAAGCTGTGACGACATTCCGTACTACGATGGGAAAATTCCAAAATCGGCATCGATTCGCAGCTACCCAACTGCTGAAGTAATGGGCTGTATCATGGCGTGGTACGACCCGGATGGCAGATCTCCGGATTATGACGCCCCGTCCCTCAAAGAATGGGAAGACCCCCAATGGGTAGGGTGGGAGCTGGATCACCTGGGCGAACTGGATATCCATCCCCAGGAGGTACTGGACAACATGGCCGATGCCCGCCACCTGGGCCCAACCCACGGTGCGCCCTGTCAGTTTTTTGAGAATGAATTCAAAGATCATGTCTATATACAGCGCCAAAGCGGCCACATCGAACTCTACGACGCCTTCCTACGCACGACAACCTGGTATACCGGACCCGGAATTCTTTTGTCCAAGCAGGCATTTGGGGATGCGCTGATGTACGAGCTTATCGCCAACACACCGGTTGAAGATGGCCGAATCAAAGCCTGGCACGCGGTTCTATATAAAGGCAGCGCCTCTCCCGCCACAGCAATGGACCGCGAGTGCCAGAAACAATTTCAGGCCGGCGCACTCGAAGCATTCAGCGCCGATTTCAATGTCTGGACGCATAAGCGACCCGCAATCAAGGTGATGCAGGTCGCCACAGATGGACCCTTTGCAAAAGGTCGTCGCTGGTATCAACAGTTCTATGACAAGGCCGAAAATTCGACTCAGTACCACGCTGAACTGAACGGCGTACATCAGGTTGAAGGCTTGCCGCCACCCGACGCTGAAACCGTCGCTCAGGGCGAGGGCCTGTTCTAACTACCCCTATTCCGGGTACCGAGGGGTGCCCGAATCATCCGAACACATGCACATACCTTTGATTTTATAGAATATTTTTGAAAATATCTGGAAATACAAATTCCTTCCGGGTATGACTGTATGCCCGGTCGTTATTAGACTCGAGTTGGGTTTTGTGGTCAAATTGCCGGCCCGCAAAATGATGTAATCAGTACCCTGTGGCCAGTCTCTAGATGGCACCTTGTCGGAGCAAGCTAAATGAGTGTAGTTTCAAATAACCCACTGCAGCGGCCAGCCAAAGTCGGGCTTTACGATCCGGCTAACGAAAAGGACAGCTGCGGAGTTGGTTTTGTCGCGGACATGAACGGACGTCCAAATCACAGTATTGTAGTCGAAGCAGACACCGCTCTGCGACGCATGGATCACCGCGGCGGCTGCGGTTGTGAAACTAATACAGGCGACGGCTGTGGCATGCTTACTGCCCTACCCCATAAGTTTTTCAGGCGTATCGCGCAGAACGAACTCAGTACCGAATTGCCCGAGCCGGGTCGCTACGCTGCTGGCAACATCTTCCTCCCAGATGATCCAGCAGAACGAGCGCGCTGCAAAAGCACCATCGAAGCTATCGTCAATCAACAAAACCAGGTTTTGATCGGCTGGAGAACCGTACCAACCCAACCCGACCTGGCCGATATAGGCCCTACCGCACGCGCGTCTATGCCAGTCGTCGAACAGTTGTTTATCGGCGCTGCCGATGGGATTGAAGCCGATGCCTTTGAACGACAGCTCTACATAATCCGCAAGCTGAGCACCACCACACTGCGCAACGATCAATCACTGGTGCAGCGCTCTTACTTCTATATATGCACGCTGTCTTCCAAAGTCATCGTTTATAAAGGCATGTTGACCCCGGCACAACTGACCCCGTTCTATCCAGATTTGGCGGACAGTGACTACGAGGCCCATCTCGCTATGGTGCACTCACGGTTCAGCACCAACACTTTTCCATCCTGGGACCGCGCTCAGCCGAATCGATTTATGAGCCACAACGGTGAAATCAACACACGGCAAGGCAATATTAATTCCATGTTCGCCCGCCAGGGTGTGGTAAAAAGCGAACTGTTTGGCGACGAATTAAGCAAGTTGTTCCCCGTGGTTGAGCCGGACTGTTCGGATTCAGGTAGTTTCGACAATGTCCTCGAATTCATGTTGATGAATGGCCGCACGTTGCAGGAAGCCATCATGCTGATGATCCCCGAAGCCTGGCAGAACGACGATGAAATGAGCCAGAGCAAACGAGATTTCTACGAGTACAACTCCACCATTATGGAACCGTGGGACGGACCTGCCTCAATTGCATTCACAGATGGGCAATACATAGGTGCGGTACTGGACCGCAACGGTCTGCGTCCAAGTCGTTATTACATAACCCACGACGACAAGGTCATCATGGCATCAGAAGTGGGCGTGGTAGATGTAGAGCCAGCCAATGTGAAGGCCAAAGGCCGGTTACAACCAGGGAAAATGTTTCTGCTTAACTTTGAGCAGGGACGATTGATTACCGATGAGGAATTGAAGTCAGAATTTGCCGCGGCAAAACCGTATGGTGAATGGCTAAAAAATCAACGCTTGGCACTCTCCGACCTTCGATCCAGTGAGACAGTTTCGGGCTTTAATCCAGATTCTCTGGTAAGTCGCATGAAAGCTTTTGGCTTCACCTCCGAAACCATGCAGTTCATGTTGCTGCCACTGGTGCGCGAAATGCGCGACCCGGTAGGATCCATGGGCAACGACAGCGCACTAGCGTGCCTGTCCGATAAACCCCGTATGATCTACGATTATTTCAAACAGCTGTTTGCCCAGGTAACCAACCCTGCAATTGACTCTATTCGCGAAGAAGTAGTGATGTCTCTGCGTTGCTATATAGGGCCAGAAGGCAACTTACTTGAGGCGTCGGAAGCCCACGCCCACAGACTTCTTTTACCACATCCCATCCTCACGAACGAGGAAACCGCAGCGCTGCGAGACATCAACCACCGAGGCTGGCAGTCTCGAGTGATAGACATCACCTACTCAAAATCAGAGGGCAGCGCAGGACTAAAAACCACGCTGGATCGAGTCTGCAAGGAAGCAAGTCAGGCCATCGCAGATGGCGCCAGCCTCGCAATTCTATCGGACCGCGCAGTCTCGGCTGACCGCATTCCGGTCAGCACGCTGCTGGCTGCAGCTGCGGTACACCACCATCTGAACGCACGGTCAGAAAGAACACGTATCGGCCTCGTTGTCGAAACCGGCGAGGCCCGCGAAGTTCACCACCTCTGTATGCTCGTCAGCTACGGCGTGGACGCGATTAACCCTTACCTGGCTTTCGAAGCACTGTTCCAGGCCAAACGCGACGGCATGCTAGACGATCAGAATTTTGACAGGGATCAGGATATCGTTGCTGCATATCGCAAAGCAGTTGCCAAGGGCATGCTCAAGGTTATGGCAAAGATGGGAATCTCCACTTTGCAATCCTATAAGGGCGCGCAGATTTTCGAAGCGGTAGGACTCGCGAGCGAAGTCATTGAACGCTGCTTTATTGGTACTCCCAGCCGAGTAGAAGGTGTAGGTTTCGACGTACTTGCCGAGGAAACTTTGCGCCGCCATGAAATGGCCTTTCCCTCATCTGGGGTTGAGCTGATTCCTGTGTTGCAGAATCCTGGAGATTTTCAGTGGCGCGCCAACGGCGAACGTCATATGTGGAATCCCAACACGATATCCTCGCTACAGCAGGCCACTCGCAGTAATAGCCGCGAGGCCTATAAAATATTTTCCAGGTTATCTGACGAAGAGGCAACTCGCGGCTCAACACTGCGGGGACTGATGAGTTTCGACACAACTGCCAACGGCGGCCCAATTGACATAGCCGATGTTCAGCCAGCAGCTGAGATCGTTAAGCGTTTTTGTACCGGTGCCATGAGCTTTGGTTCAATTTCACCCGAGGCACACGAATCCCTGGCAGTGGCTATGAATCGCATTGGCGGAAAATCCAATACTGGCGAGGGTGGCGAGGACGCGAAGCGCTTCGGAGTCATGCCCAACGGAGATTCCAAACGATCGGCCATCAAACAGGTAGCCTCGGGTCGCTTCGGAGTCACCGCGCACTATCTGGCCAACGCCGACGAATTGCAGATAAAAATATCCCAGGGCGCAAAGCCCGGCGAAGGCGGTGAGCTACCCGGTGGCAAGGTCGATGACTACATTGCCAAATTGCGTCATTCAACACCCGGCGTCGGCTTAATCAGCCCACCACCGCACCACGATATCTACTCTATCGAGGATATGGCACAGCTCATCCACGACCTGAAGAACGCCAATCGCCACGCTCGAATCAGCGTGAAGCTAGTGTCAGAAATGGGGGTTGGCACCATCGCCGCAGGCGTCACCAAGGCCAAGGCCGATCATATTGTAATCGCCGGTCACGACGGTGGTACCGGCGCCTCACCTCTTACTTCGATCAAACACGCTGGCTTACCCTGGGAACTGGGAATCGCCGAAACCCACCAGACCTTGGTCATGAATGACTTGCGGTCCCGGGTGGTTCTGCAAACCGATGGTCAGCTAAAAACGGGAAAGGATGTTGTCACCGCTTGCCTGTTGGGCGCAGAGGAATTTGGCTTCGCCACCGCGCCGCTAATTACCATGGGCTGTATTATGATGCGCAAGTGCCATCTGAATACCTGCCCTGTTGGTGTCGCAACCCAGGACCCTGAACTGCGTAAGAAATTCAAGGGCAGCCCAGACCACGTCGTCAATTTCTTTTTCCTTTTGGCCGAAGAAGTTCGTGAAATTATGGCCAGCCTTGGGTTCCGCAATATTAATGAAATGGTAGGTCGCAGCGACGTCCTTACAACCGATGCTGCGCTCGATCACTGGAAAACCAGTGGCCTCGACCTAAGTTCGATTCTGGCAGTTGCTCAAAAACCTCACGAAGGAGTAGGAACCTACCAGACCATGGAGCAAGACCACGCGCTGGAGTTGGCGCTGGACAACGACATTATCGATCAGGCCAGGACCGCCATAGAAAGTGGCGAAAAAGTCCACATCACGCTGCCGGTTGTTAACACCAATAGAGTCGTGGGCACCATGTTGTCACATGAAATAGTCAGCAAATGGGGCCCCGAGGGCCTGGCTGACGACACCGTTTACATCAAGTTGGAGGGTTCTGCCGGACAAAGTCTCGGAGCTTTTCTCGCACACGGCGTCACCATCGAAGTTGAGGGAGATTGCAACGACTATGTTGGCAAGGGACTGAGTGGCGGTCGACTGATAATTTACCCACACAGAGAAAGCAATTTTGTCGCTGAAGATAATATTTTGATCGGCAACACTGTGCTCTATGGCGCGACTGCGGGAGAAGCTTATTTCCGCGGTATCGCCGCCGAGAGATTCGCTGTGCGCAACAGCGGCGCGAGCACCGTTGTCGAGGGTGTAGGCGATCACGGCTGCGAGTACATGACCGCGGGTCGAGTGGTCGTACTAGGGCCCACCGGCCGAAATTTTGCCGCGGGAATGAGCGGTGGAGTCGCTTACGTATTGGACAGCGGTGGCGATTTCCGCAAACGCTGCAACCTGGAAATGGTGGAACTGGAATGCATAAAAAACGATGAAGACATTGCTGAACTCAAGCAGTTGATCGAGAACCACGCGTCGCTCACCGGCTCTGCAGTCGCCGCCAAGCTACTTGTGAATTGGGCGGACAACCTGCAGCGCTTCGTCAAGGTCATGCCCACCGATTACAAACGGGTACTCGCCGAACAAAAAGCCAGGCTGGCTGCGGACTCCGCAACAGCAAACGTAGCCTAGAGGATTACAGATTTATGGGTAACCCCACCGCTTTTAAAGAAATCGCCAGGGAGATTCAGCCCTACCGCGATGTCGAGGAACGCCTCCTCGATTACAAAGAACTGTACACTGAGGTCGATGTCGAGCAGCGCCAGGTTCAGGCCTCCAGATGCATGGATTGCGGGATTCCATTTTGCCAGTCCGGCGATGGTTGCCCAGTGGCCAACCGTATCCCGGAATGGAACGATCTGGTTTATAACGATCGCTGGA
Organism: Halieaceae bacterium; assembly: GCA_047618115.1. Lineage (GTDB taxonomy): Bacteria > Pseudomonadota > Gammaproteobacteria > Pseudomonadales > Halieaceae > CALJGI01. The sequence goes on from JBLHKV010000067.1 coordinate 7,792, forward strand.
AAGAAGCACTGCACCGTCTGCACGATACCAATAACTTCCCTGAAATTACCGGCCGTGTCTGCCCCGCACCCTGCGAAGGTTCCTGTGTGCTGGGATCGGTGGAAACACCAGTCACCATCAAGAACATTGAATACGCTATAGCAGAGCGCGGTTTTGATGAGGGATGGGTTGTCGCCACCCCACCAAATTCCCGTTCAGGTAAAACGGTTGCGGTTATCGGCTCCGGCCCGTCGGGGTTAGCCGCCGCCGCAGAGCTCAACAAATCAGGACACACAGTCACTGTCTTCGAGCGAGCTGATCGCATCGGGGGACTGTTGATGTATGGCATTCCCAATATGAAGTTGGGAAAAGATGTTGTGGAGCGTAGGGTAGAGTTGCTGCGCGCTGAGGGTATCACCTTCGTAACCAATGCCGACGTGGGCGGCAGCGGCACCAACGCCAGGGACGTGACCGGGCTTCGATCCGAGTATGACGCGGTGGTCCTGTGTACGGGCGCTACCAATGCTCGTGACCTCCCCATCGAAAATCGCCAATTGGCCGGTATTTATCCAGCCATGGAGTTTTTACGAGCCAACACCAAAAGTCTGCTGGATTCGAACCTCGCCGATGGTAATTACATTTCCGCCAAGGATAAGGATGTCATCGTCATAGGCGGAGGAGATACCGGCACAGATTGTATCGGCACATCTCTTCGGCACGGCTGCAAGAGTTTAGTCAACTTCGAGTTGCTCCCTCACCCCCCGGAAGACCGGGCACCTGATAATCCCTGGCCGCAGTGGCCCAAGGTTTTCAGGGTCGATTATGGCCACGCCGAAGCAGCTCATCTGTTTGGCGAGGACCCCCGGGAATACTGCCTTATGTCCAAGGGATTCATCGACAACGGTAACGGCCAGCTCGCTGGAATTCGCACCGTCGAGGTCGAGTGGACCAACACTGACGGACAATGGAAAATGGCCGAGGTAGCGGGATCGGAAAAAGACTGGAAGGCAGACCTCATTATGCTCTCCATGGGCTTTCTCGGTCCGGAGCAGTACGTGGCAGAGGGACTTGGTCTGGAGGTCGACGAGCGTTCAAACTATAAGGCCGCCTACGATGTCTTCACCACCAACCTCGATGGAGTATTTGCCGCAGGAGACTGCCGGCGCGGCCAGTCACTGGTGGTTTGGGGAATCGATGAAGGGCGACGCGCAGCGCGAGAGGTTAATCGCTATCTAAGCAACGGCTGATACGTCAGCTTTCATCGCGGCGCTAATTAAGGTAGCTTCATCCCTCCTTAGCAATAATAATAATTGGCGAGGGGTCCAAGCCATGGATTTGCAGCTCGGGGGCAAAACTGCCCTCATTACCGGTAGTCAGCGTGGTACAGGCGAAATCATCGCCCGCACACTGGCTGTGGAAGGTGTAAAAGTACTGGTTCACTCCAATGAGCCCAACCTTGAAGACAACGTCGCCGACACTATCGATCACGCACGTGCAATTTACGGTGATGTACGCACCGAAGCAGGTTGCGACGAGGTTTTGGCACAAATTTTAGAATTAGTGGGTGGTGTGGACATACTCATTAACAACTACGGTGCCGCAGAAATGAACACCTGGCTGGATTCCTCGACGCAGGACTGGCTAGACAGCTACCAACTGAATGTTCTCTCCGCCGTCCGTTTGGCTCAAGGCCTGGTACCGGAAATGTGCACACAGGGTTGGGGGCGGATAATCCAACTCGGCACTATCGGCAGTCACCAGCCCAATAATATTATGCCCCAGTACTACGCAGCCAAGGGTGCTCTGGCAACAATGGGCGTTAGTCTGGCCAAGGAACTATCGGGAACCGGCATAACCGTGAACACCGTATCACCCGGACTTATCCATACCGCCGAGCTAGAGACGGCTTATCGGGCGCGAGCAGCAAAAAAGGGCTGGGGAGACGACTGGGAGGGGATTGTTCAACACCTGGTGAAAGAGGACTACCCAAATCCGTGCGAGCGCATAGCAGCTCGAGAGGAAGTCGCCGACGCCGTAGTGTTTCTCTGCAGCCCACGAGCAGGTTTTATCAATGGTCAAAACCTGCGTGTCGATGGAGGAGCGGTACGCTATGTGTGACTGGTAGTTACCGCAGCGCTATCTACCACTTTCGGCCCCATACCCAGCTTGGCTTTGAGTCCTATCCAGCCTCGACTGGCATCGTCTCCCATCAAATACAGCGACGGCACCATTAAAAGGCTCACAAATAAAGCAAACAAAACCCCAAAAGCCAATGCAATTACCGCCGGATGGAGAAATTGCGCTTGTTCGGATTGCTCGGCCATCATGGGTATCAAGCCAACGAAGGTCGTCACCGTAGTCAGCAATATCGGCCGGAATCGTTGAACGCCCGCCTGGACCATTGCTTCTCGAGCGTCCATACCCTTCTCTCGGAGCTTTTGCACGTAATCCAATAACACAAGATTATCATTTACCACCACTCCAGCAGCTGCGCCAATACCAAAGTAAGAAAACAATGCCATTGTGACCCCGAATATAAGGTGCCCGTAAACAGCACCCATAAATCCAAACGGAATGGCGGTCATTACAATCAACGGCAACCAGTAAGACCGAAACGCAACGGCGATGAGCGCATACATAATGAAGAATGCAACCAAGTACAAGCTACCGACCTCGCGGAAAAACTCTTCCTCACTCTCGGCTTGGCCACCCTTGAGCACTTCCACTCCGGGATGCCGGGCTTTCCACCCGGGGATATAATTCTCGTCCATATCCGTGATGATATCGTCCATGATGTCACCGGCCAATTCGGCAGATATGTAGGCAGAACGATGCCCATCTCGTCGATTGATGCTATTCACTCCGGCTGAGAGTTCAATCTGGGCAACCGACATCAAAGGTAACTCACGACCATCCGCCGTTCTGACTCTAAAGTCTGCCAGACTAGCCAACCTATCCCGTTGGCTCTTGGGATAGCGGACCATCACTTTTACATCGCCATTTTCCCGGGGTAGTCTCTGTACCTCCTCCCCGTAATAAGCTTGACGAACCTGGCGTGACAATTCCGCGAGCGTTACCCCAAGCTTTTCAGCACCGGGCAGTAACGACAGATGCAACTCATCGGCGGTTCCCTGCAAATTATCGCGGACGTTGTAGACATCGCTATAGCTGGACAACTTCTGCTGCAATTCATTTGAAGCGAGGCGCAGAGAGTCAAGATCGTCGTGGGTAATAGAATAGCTCAGACCGTCGCCGTCATCGTTGAAGGATGAGGCAACCTGAATATTCTCAGCATCCGGTATATCGCCCACCAGTTCCCGCAGCCGATTTGCTGCATCCTTGGCCGTCATATGCCGCTCTTCCGGGGGTGCCAGCTTTACCAGCGCCAGAACATTTTCTCGGCGAGAGCGGGTATACCATTGTTCAACAAGCACTCCCTCTCCGTCCACAGCACTGGCATTGACCTCCGCTTCCAGCGCCAGCTCGGCCTCCTGCAATTGAGCCAGCACTTCCAGAGCACGCGAATAGGGAGAACCAACCGGCATCTCGACGTTGACAAATATCTGATCGCCATCGATCTCGGGCATAAAGGAAAACTTTACCCAGCCACTCGAGAAAACCCCCATACTGATCACGAAAAACATTATAAAAATACTGGTTGTCAAATAGCGATGGTCTAGTGCGAGATCCAAGCTGCGCCGGTAGGTACCGCGTGCGAAGCTAACAATGCCATCGGCGACCTTGCTCTGCAGATCGATAAAGCGACCGTGGGAGCGTCTCGGACCCAATTGTCGCAGGTGTGCTGGAAGAATAAATAGTGCTTCCACAAGGGATATCAGTAGCGCAGCTACAATCACGACAGTGATCTGTCGGGTGAGTTGAACGTCATCTCCTGTGAGGAAAAACCACGGCATAAATGCTGTCATAGTTGTCAGCACGGCAAACACTACAGGTTTGGCGACCGCCTGAGCTCCCGCCACCGCGGAGTCCAATCCGCCGCCATTTTTTTCTGAGAACTCGTGTATGGATTCCCCCACCACGATGGCGTCGTCTACCACGATGCCTAACACCAAAAGAAATGCGAAGGTGGACAGAACATTAATTGAAACACCGGCCCCCGGCAGCAGAATAAACGACCCGACAAAGGCCACTGCAATTCCCCCGGTAACCCACAGCGCAACGGTCGGCCGTAGGCTCAACATAAGAATAATGAAGACCAGAATCAAACCATAAAAGGAAGACTTTCCCAAGGTTTCCATTCGGCTCTCATAAAGGTCCGACGAGTCAAACCAGATCGACAGGGTCACCCCCTCAGGCATCCGTTCCCTGGCCCCGACCAGCCATTTCTCAACAGAGTCACTGGCTTTGACAACATTCAGGTTTTCCGTACTCATTATTTGGACGAGAACGGCGGACTCACCGTTTATGGTAGCGAGAATTTCATTTTCCTCATAACCATCCAGCACACGGGCAACGTCACCGACGCGCACTATTCCACCATCGGCACTTTGCCGCACAATAATGTTTTCAAAGTCCTCCTGGCTATCGGCCATGTTGCGCGCACGCAACAAGACATCTCCAGTCTCGGTTCGCACACTGCCGGATGACAGGTTAATAGAGCTTGAGCGAATGGCGGAAGCCACCTGCGTAAAAGTCAGCCCATAGCGGCGCATCGACTGTTCCGACAACTCAATAGAAACCTCCTCGCGGCGCACACCGAACAGGTCGACGATGGAGATGTAGCTCAACTCTGCAATTTCGTCGCGTAAATCCTCAGCCAAACGATTTAACTCGCGCTCGGACAAATCACCGTGTACCGCTACTCGAATCATCTCTTGGCGGTATTCAGTTCTTCTGATCTGGGGCCGTTCAATATCGCGGGGTAGCGAATTGACAGAGTCAACCCGCGACTTCACCTGGTCCAGAAAATCCATCATGTTAATCTGGGCGCTGGCATCAACCCTGATCTGACCGTAACTTTCCGCCGCGGTGGATTGGATGCGGTCAACATTATCCAAGTCCTGTAATGACTCTTCAATTTTGAGAATGATCTGCTCTTCAACCTCCTGGGGTGCGGCCCCTGGCCAGATCACTGTGATTTCAACGCGATTAGTCGATACCAGCGGAAAAAATTCCTTATCCATCGAGAAATAACCAAGAATGCCGGCTATAACAATACCGATCATCAAGAGATTCGCAGCGACGTGATTTCCAGCCCACCAGGCTATCATTCGATTCATTTTATGTCTTCCTTAAAGCGTCTGCACGAGTGCAGACCCACCACTACGCACCGCTTCTACAGCCATTCCATGTACCGGATTGCGGATGGGTGAAATGACAACCTCGTCGCCTGCTTCCAGGCCGCGCTTGATGACCACATACTCGGGAGCCTGATGTACGATCTCGACATCGCGCACATCGAGACGCCCCTCGGGGGTAACCCTGTAAACCTTGTGTCCGGCCCGCAGTGCATTTCGTGGAATAATGTACGCTTGTTCAAGCTGACGCCCCATGATCTCTGCCTTAACATATAGTCCTACAGCCAGCGGCATACCGCCGCTATTCAAAGTACCAACGTAGGGGGTTTCCACCTCGGCGATGGCATAAACCAGGCGAGTGTCACTATCGATTGCGGCATCCAACCGTATTAGTCTGCCATCCCACTCTCGAAGTTGGCCCGCAACGATGGCGCTCAAGCTGACCGCTGGCGCGTCACCGTTTGAAACGTAACCAATAGGCAGACCGAGTGAAGCCAGTTGGTTATCCGTCAAACCTAATCTGACCTCGACCATATCGGTAGCAAAGGCGCGTCCTAAAGGGGTTCCAGCAGTGACATACTGACCCACACCAACTGCTTTACTCTTCAGCCGACCTTCAAAAGGTACGGTTACTCGGGTGCGCTTTAATTCTAGTTGGGCCTGCTCGAGGTCCGCTTCTGCCGCTTTGAGGGCCGCACGTGCTTGAGCTACCTGAGGTTTTTTCAACGCCAACGGCGATGGATTAGCGACATTGCGCAACTGCTTGCGGGCGACATCAGCATCAGCATCCGCCTGCTCGACGTTTACCTGGGCCGCGGCAACCCGAGCATCTGCCCGGGTAACAGCCAGTCGATAATCGTCGTCCTCAATCCATACCAACGTTTCTCCGGGAGCAAAGGAACCACCTTCGGTAAATTCGGGTGACACCCTGACAATGCGACCACCGACTTGTGCTATTAGATTAATCTCTGTGCGCGCACGCACTTCGCCCTGAGTATGCACGGTCAAAGCGACATCCTCGCGTACCACCTCGTCGACGTATAGTGCTATCGGCCGAGGACCATCCTCGGACTTTTCCGGCTCGGGCTTAGTAACTTGTAACAGCGCAGAAACGCCGAAACCAATGCTCAAAACCACAACTGGCGCGAGTATTTTTTTAATTCTGTTCACCAAAACTACCCCTGGCAGGCCGAATTTCCATTGGGAGGATACTCGGCTTCATATATAGTGTTATATAGAACTATAACACCTGATTAGGCTTTCGCAAGCTGTTTCTTAGAGAGTAGACACTGAACAGCCAAAAATAGTTTCCGTTATGACCGCAAGGCTGCTCGGATAGAATTGATCCTGCGCAGTATTTGCCCATATTTTAACTTCCGCCGCGCGGTTTGTATTACACTGTATAAATGATCGAATGGAGAGCAAGACATGAATGCTAAAGCCGTCGTAAAAAAAGCCCCCGCACGTAAAGCAGCCGCCAAGAAAGCCACCCCAAAGAAAAAGGCAGTAAGCGCGAAAAAAATCGCGGCCAAGGCAGTTCCACCAAAAGGAAAAGTAAAGAAAGCGCCGGCGAAAAAATCCCCTGCAAAAAAGGCAGCCGTAAAGAAAGCCTCGCCGAAAAGGGTAGTGGCAAAGAAGGCGCCGGCGAAAAAAGCAGCGGCAAAAACCCGGGCACCCGTGGTTGATAATCCCGCTACAGATGTTCTGGAAACCATGAAGCACATTATCAACGCTCAGCTCGGAGTCTACGGGAAGTTCTCCGATGACCTCAGCCAGCGCATGGAAAAGATTCGCAAAGACGCACCAAAACAGTGGAAGCAACTCGTAAAGAGAGGCGAGAAGGTCCAAAAAGAATTGGATAAGGCTGGCAAGGATTTACAAAAGGACCTGAAGAAACTGCAAAAAGATCTGAAGAAGACCCTGGACAAGGCTCACAAGGATATTAAACGTAAGGTCAAGGAAGTAGGTTAAAACCCGTTTGCGGCATTAGTACCAGGCTTGTTGAAGGCAGGTGCATAAGTAACGCTCCTGCCCTCACACTGAAATGAAAATCTGTATTTTGTAGGGGCTCCCCGTCGAGATTAAGCTGTAGTGGCGCCTCGGAGTGAATACTGAGCTCAC
>JBLHKV010000068.1:0-15006 GCA_047618115.1 Halieaceae bacterium
ATGCCCTGGGGTCGCAATCCTACCGCTATCTGGAACCCTACACGATGGTCGGCATCATCTTTTTGGTTATCTCGCTGCCCACAGCCTTTGGCTTGCGCCGTTTAGAGGCGTGGGTTGCTCGAACCCTGGGCGTACGTAAATAATGATGAGTGGAAAAAACTGAATATGAATGCGCAGACCTACCCGCTGACGCTTGAAGACGGGGCGCCCATCGTGCGCTTTTCAAATGTGTCCAAGAGCTATGGCAAGCTGAAGGTGCTTGATCAGTTGAATCTGGATGTGGCGCAAAACGAGATCATCTCCATCATCGGACCATCGGGATCGGGCAAGACAACTGTGTTGCGGATGTTGATGACGCTTGAAGAAATCAATGACGGGGTCATCTACGTGGATGGCAAGCCCCTGACCCATATGGAAAAGGGCGGCAAGCTGGTGCGCGCAAACAACGCCCATCTGCGGGAAATGCGCACGAATATCGGCATGGTGTTTCAACACTTCAACCTGTTTCCTCACATGACGGCGCTGGAAAACTGTATGGAAGCTCCCGTGCATGTCCTTGGCCTCAGTAAGGACGAGGCGCGTGACCGGTCCGAAGAGTTGTTGGGATTGGTCGGCCTGCAAGACAAAATGAACGAGCACCCGTTGCGGCTGTCAGGTGGGCAGCAACAACGTGTAGCCATTGCGCGTGCGCTTGCCATGCGGCCCAAGGTGATGCTGTTCGACGAGGTCACCTCTGCGCTAGATCCCGAAGTGATTGGCGAGGTGCTGAATGTGATCCGAACGCTTGCCACTGAACACAGTCTGACGATGCTGATGGTGACGCATCAGATGGGATTTGCGCGCGAAATATCCGACCGCGTCTGCTTTTTTTATGAAGGCAATATTGCCGAGGAAGGGCCGCCCGATCAGCTTTTTGAGGATCCGCAAAATGAGCGGACCCGGCAATTCCTGAGTGCCGTCCTGGAGGCTGGTTGATAGGTTACGCGACATGCGGGCCGTAAGGCGTGTCGTTGAGAACCTCCGCGCCATCGGGTCCTAACAAAACAGTGTTGGAAATGAAGTAGTTTCCGCGCCCGGTTTCCGTGAACCAGGACATCATGTGGAAGGTCATACCCTCTTTCATTTCCATGTCTGAATCGTGTCTCAGTCCGGTAACACGCGGGCCACCTGTCCATGATGGTGGAAATCCGATGCCAACCAAATAGCCGCAGTGATGACGACGGTATTCCGGCATACCAGCTGCATCCACCACCGACTGCCATCCCTGGTAGACATCTTTCGCGGCAACGCCGGGTGTTAGGGCGGCCATTGTCGAGTCGAATGCCTTGATACAGATCTCAGCCATGGCAGCGTCTTCGTCCGAGATGCCGCCGATATTCACCAATCTGCCCATCGGCGCGTTGTAACGGGAAACGCAACCGGCGACTTCCAGAAAAACGGCTTCGTGGTGTTCGCCATCGCCCCAGCTTGTGTGCTCTTCGGCCATGCGGTGTGCCGGGCGCAGAAAGGGTCCAAAGCCCGGTGGCGTGCTGCCTGCGCGCGTCATTGCAGCCAAACATTCTGCGGCAACGTCGGCTTCTTTTGCACCATCGTGAATAGCGGCGATGGCGGCTTGCGTCCCGGCATCCGCGCTTCTGGCTGCATGGCGCATAAAGACCTGCTCTTCAGGCGACTTTACCAGGCGCATCTCATCTAGCATGCCCGTGATATCTTGCCAGCGTTCGGCTGTGACCTGATCTTTGATTTGTGCCCCCATACCATAGGCTAGACCAGACGACCACTCCTCGATGCCGATCACTTTGCTCGCAGTTTTGCCCGCCAGGTGATTGACTACCTTAGCTGCCGCAGTCTCGGAATCTGTATGGCCAATGAATGCGGCGTTGCGTACTTGATTGCGAATCACGACCCGTTCCATTTCGCGGGTAATTAGTATTAGATCTCCTTCGCCTGGAACGATCAGAACGGTGGGCGCAAAGTAACCCCAGTGGTCTAAGCCAATCAGATAGAAAACGTGTTCAGGTGCGCTGAGCAGGATCATATCCAGTCCGCGTTTAGTCATTTCAAGTCTTGTGGCAGTGACACGACGTGCCAGCTCGGCGTCTGTGAAGGGATTGGAATGCATAGCGTGCTCCTGTTTGTTTCGTTAGACCGGCGCAGCCGGCACATTGAATTCGGGGTTTTGATCAAGAACCGAAGCGATGTTGATTAATCCTGCCTCATCGAATGTTCGGCCGACTAGCTGAACGCCCATCGGAAGCCCCGTGCTGTGAAGACCGGAAGGGACTGTAATGGCAGGATGCCCGGTTATGTTGAAAAAGCTGGTGAAGCGGGTGATCGCGTTACCGGCGGGTTCGGTCAGGCCATCAGTGGTCACATTTACAGCGCCGATTTTTGGTGCAATGCTTGGAGTGGCCGGTGTGATCAGGGCATCCACACCGCCAAAGACGCGATCAACGTCGGTCCGGTAGATTGTGATCATGCGTTTGGCGCGCACATAATGTTCTGCCAACAAGTTCTGGCCCAACGCTAATCCGGTGAGAAAATCCGCACCATAGAGATGACGGCGGTCTTCTAGCCAAGGCATGTGAAAACTCAATGCTTCGGGCATCTGAACAGTCAGTGAAACAGTCCGCGTATGCGACATGTCTGGCAGCTCAACTTCGCTTATCTTGGCACCTTTTTTTTCCAGATACGCAATGGCCCGTTCAGTGGTTGCGCGGATTTCAGCATCGACATGTTCGTAGAAAAATGCGCGTGGCACGCCGATTCGACGGCCGTTTAATTCACCACTCGCGGATACGGCACCGATATAGTCGTTAACCCGCTCGGACGTGCATCCCGGATCCATTGGGTCAGGTCCTGCAATGCATTGCAGAACCAAGGCGGCATCCGCAACCGTTCGCGTGATAATTCCAATATGGTCCAAGGACCAGCAGTAGGGGATGACGCCGCTCAGGGAGACACGACCAAATGTGGGCTTTAATCCTACCAAACCGTTTAGCGCAGCAGGTGCGCGCACCGACCCACCAGTGTCTGTTCCAAGTGCAAAAGGCAGTAAGCCCCAGGCCACAGCGGCTGCGGATCCGCTTGAAGACCCACCAGCCAGACGGTTAGCGTCAAAAGCGTTTACTGATGTCCCAAACAGTGCGTTCTCACCGGTTGCACCATAGGCGAACTCGTGCAGATTAAGTTTACCCAGGCAATTCGCGCCGGCGTCCTGCAACAGGGAAATCACATGTGCATCCTTTTGCGCGACATTGTCGCTTAGAACAGCAGAACCTGCTGTGGTGGGGACGCCCGCCATATCAATCATGTCTTTAATGCCAAAAGGAATGCCATGTAACAGACCTCTGGAAGGCTGTTTGTCCAGATCGGACGCTCGGGTCATAGCGGCGTCAGACAAGATGTCCAGATAGGCTTTGCACACCGGGTTTTTGTCCTGCGCTCGGTTCAGGCAAGCCATCGTGATTTTCGCCGCGCTGGTGTCACCGGAGTGGATTGCCTGCAATAAATCGGTAATCGTCGCCGTTGCGATTTGATCAGGTGTCATTGTCGCGCGCTGCTGAATTAATCCCCAGGGCTGGAGGGGTTGTACCCAGATCCATCGAGCGCAAAATTTCGAGTTGTGCCATCAGATCGGCGAAGCCCGTTATGATGCCGAATTTCGGGTCCACCAGCTCGCTAAGTTCATCGTCGCTAAAGCTATGGGCCGCAAAAGCCTCCCTGACGCCTGTGAGAGTCTCGAACCTTGGTTTTTTCAAAGTCATGTTGCATTTCCCCTGGTATCAACGCGAAATTGTTCAACCTTCCCAAACCGAACGGAACCAGTGCCGTTTTTCCAAGGCTGCCAGCCGCTCGGACAGGTCGCGACACCGATAGATATCTGCGGCCCTAACCGTTCGCGAACAGCTACTGCCGTTTCGATGTCTGTGGAAACAGGGTAAACACCCACCTTGAATTCAACAAAATCTGCGCCTGTGGCTGAGACGGCGTTCTGCATTTTTTCTGCCACTCGCTCAGGCACGTCTACCGGATCGACATCTTCTGACGGGTCGACCGAGTATTCATAGGCGACATACTTTGCGGTATCTCGACGCTTCCCACCAAGCAGGATGTACAGCGGTAGTCCTGTATCTTTGCCAGTGCAGTCAAGTATCGCCATGTCTAATGCTGTGTAAGCGCTTTGCTCCACCAACTGGTCGGGGTATCCATAGTCGGGCCGTTCCGGCAAGCACGCCGACCTGAGTTTTGCGGGATCACATACAGGCTGCCCGACCAGAGAATGTGCAAATCGATTTTTAATAATGTCAGCAGCCACGGTTCCACGCGTTTCGCCAAATCCGACGATGCCATTGTCGCATTCGGTCTCAGCGACGGTGCGCATGGCCACCGCTCTTCGTGCTCTTGCAAAGAGACCTGGTTGTTTAACCGGGACTGCAACAGGGATCGCTTTGATGCTTCGTATATTCATCTGGACCTGATCTCATCCATGCCTGCTCGATGGATTTGATATTCTCATGTATACTTCTACTTCGCAATTGTTTTGATTAATGCGGTAAGAATTGATTTTTTCGGCATAACGCGTACCTGAAGTATACAGCGTGCGTGCTTTCTGTTGATTGTTCCGGGAGAGAAACGATGGACAACATTGCTGATCCGACCGCACTTGCTCGGCAGAGTCTGCTGGACAATGTCAGATTTGATAAAGGTCGCAACGCGCGCGGAAAGATTGGATTTGTTCTGATCCCGAATGAGCAGACAATTGAAAAAGATATGATTGCGCATATGCCTGAAGGTATCGGCGTGTATTTTTCACGGGCGACAATGCCACGCGAAATCTCGACGGAAAGTCTGGCGCAACTGCGACACTCGCTCGCCGAGACGGCCGCGCGCATACTTCCTGATGACGGCTTGGATGTGATTGTATTTGCGTGCACTTCTGGAACAGTGGCCGTCGGCGAAGAGGCTTCCTGTGCCGAGTTGATCAAAGGTGTTCCCGGAGCAAAGCCGAGCACGCTTGCAGGAGCCGTCCGCAAAGCATTAAATGCCGTTGGTGCAAAGAAAATTGTGCTCGGTTCTCCTTACGTCCCCGAGATTAACGACAATGTTGTGCGGTATTTGGAGAACGGGGGCATATCGGTTTTGCAAGCCCATGGCATGGGGCTGAACTACGACACAGAAATGATCAAGGTTTCTCCTGAATATTTGCTTGAATACGCCCAGGCGATAGATCACCCCAATGCAGACGCAGTCTTGCTCAGTTGTGGAGCGTTGCGAAGTATCGATGTCATAGATCAAATCGAACAGAAAATCGGAAAACCAGCGATTTGTTCAAATCAGGCGATGCTATGGGACAGCTTGCGCCTTGCCGGCGTGAACGACAGACTTCCAGGGCTTGGCCGCTTGTTGCGAGACCATTGAATAATCTGGCTGATATAAGTTCGGGAACCTCAATTTTCCGCGCAATCCGAAAGCGTATTTGTACGCTTGAATTGCCCTATGGTTCTGTTCTTCGTGAAGTTGAACTCGCAAAGGATTTTGGCGTCAGCAGAACGCCGATACGTCAAGCACTGCATCATCTGGCAGCTTTTGATCTAGTTGAAACACGCAATGGTGTCGGCACAATTGTCACTGCTGGTGATCCGAAAACGCTGGCAGATATCTATGAGCTTCGGATACATTTGGCTGGTCTTATCGGGACGCTCGCCACAACGACATGTCCTAAAGGAGCCGCTGAAGACATGCTCGGGCTCCAGAAACGAGTTGTGCTATTCAAGGACGGCCCTTCAAAAGAGGATTTTTGGCAGTTAAACGAAGACCGGCACAAAATAATAAACGAAATTGTCGAAAACCGGGAACTGCGAGTCTTGCATGATCTCTTCTACTACAAAGTAGCACCGTTCTGGTTTCTCCTTTTTCAACAGGCTCCTGAACGTGAGTTTGACTACCTGATTAGGGAAGTTCAAGAGACTGCGTTTTGGATGAAAAATGGGAATATGCTTACCGTAGCCAACATGCAGCAAAACCACACAGCAATGGCGGCAATGAGAATGCAGGCTGCTTCAATTGAACCCTATAGGTGATCTTTGCATACTCAATTTCATGAACCAATCGATGGTCTAAAGATTCTCTATTGAAATGAGCTAACGTCAGATTTCCAAAGTGCTCAATAGTGTTTATCCCGCCTTGTTTCCGCAGTTTGGCATATCCGAGATAATAGATAATCAGTGTTCGAGACTTTAGACTGGTCTACTTACTTTCGATGCTCTGCCATGCCAATCTCCATAACTATTAATTTGCGTATCTTGTAGAAAGACTCTTTATCATTGCGCAGCTCTTTTTCGACGGTAAGCATACTGGTCTCGGTCAGCTGCTGCTGCTGTTGTGAAAACTGTTCATTCAAGCTTGTTTGATTATTAGCGACTGCTCGGATGCTATAGCCACCTTCTGACCGCTAGTTTTAGTGATTGTACTGAGGCTGCAATCACAGGCAATACGTTTTGCCGTTTCTTGGGCGATGTAGCTTGCACCTTTTACGGTTGGCCGTTTGGAGGGTGGGGGAGTATGAGATGCTTCTTCAGTTGGCTCCATTGACACGATGACCTGATACCGATCGGCTGTGGCTATGTCTCTGTCAGCTGTTTGTAAGCTGGTTTCGGCCATGAGAACTGCTGCATCGCAAGGCGCTGTGCGATCTTTGTATCTGAATTGACTGCGTCCGTCTGATTTAGTGAATGTTCAACGCTGTCAAGAAAAGCTTGAGCAATTTCAGTCGCTAAGATTAATTGAATACGTGTGCTGCCTGTGCTTAACTCATCCCATAGGAGGGATCGGGTATCCCATTGTTTCAGAGCCATCTCGTTTTCGGATTCACCATTATCATCTTCCGTCCATCGGTATTCGTTGCACAGCCTTTTTACTGTGGTGACTGATGCGTCGAGAGCTGCATGGCATTGCGTCTTTTCATTGTCAGTATCGGCAACATTGACTATTCAGTCGAATACAAAGACTACGTCAGCGTTCGATTTCCCGTTGCGTTTGGGGCCTTTTATAGGCGTTAGAAGTTAGAGGAATGCGTCAAATTCTAAGGCAGGAAGTGTCAATGCCAACGAATATTCAAAGTATGATAACTACAGGTGTCGTCAAGTCCAATCTGACAGCTGGGTGTCCTGTACCGGGCAAGCTGTCAATCAGATCGAGCGCGCGTTTTTCACTGCTGTGATACCCCACTACAACTGTTGCGGAGAGTTCTGCAAAGGCACGGACTGTCGCAGCACCAATGCCATTGCTGCCGCCGGTGACAACGACGAGCTTGCTTACAAGATCATTTTTGGACAATGCTAAATCTCCATGCGTAAAGCATTCTTAGTACCCCTGTCTCACGAAAATAAAGAGGTCCTTTTTTTCTAACCCGGCTACCCACGCATTTATGGATGCGCATCAGTAGTTTATTTTTTGTCGATCGCTCCATTGTGAAACGGATCCTTGGCGATCGATGCCCAATACTTTGGGTACTGACCTGGTGCAATGGCGCGACCATAAGCCGTAAGTGTTAGCGCCGACATCACTGATCAGCAGCCAGTCTCCCTCATTAATGTTTGGCAGCTCGATATTTCGTGCAAGGTAGTCGCCTGCAAAACACAACGGCCCGGCGATGTTAACTGTTTTAGTTTGCCCTGTTTTTTCAGTGCCATCAGTATTAAGCACCGTAATAACAAGTGCTGCGGCGGGTGCGTAGACGTGCCTTGTAAATAGATCAGCGCCCAAGTGCACAAAAATGTTCGGCACTGGGCCATCACCAACATACTCCACTCTGGTCAAAGCGTATCCGGCAGCGCGTTGCGTCCACTGTCCGAATTCGGTTCTCAGCTGGTGGGTTGGATATGCGGTGGCTAATTCTCTGACTTGCGCTGCGTAACTGCGCATCATGGGTTGCTCAGATTCAGACTCTGCTGGCAGTCCACCGCCAATATTGATGGTGTTTATACGCCAGTTGTTGTCATGTGAAGCACGATGTTTATCGATTGCCTGAGCTAACTCGAAGAGGCGCTGGATCGCCTGCAGCTGCACGGTTAAATCGCTCATTTGTGAGCCACTGTGCATGTGTAGTGCAGTGATGGGGTGTTGCAGGCAAGCTGCCAGAATCTCGGACTCTGCGGTCAGCGGTACACCGAACTTGCTTTCATCGGTACTGACTGCGTACATCTCTGGTGCACCGGTATCTATGCCCGGGTTAATTCGCAAACCTAACTGGCAACTAAGGTTGGCTGGGTATCGCTGCAGTTCGCTAAGCATGTTGGCGTTAACCTGCATGCCAGTGTATCTTGAGCACTGCAGTATTTCCGCGCGGGTTTTGACTGGAGAATCGAACACAATGTTCCGCGGCTCGGCACCGGCATCAAGCGCCAGCTCGACTTCTTCAATCGAAGCCGCTTCGAGGTCGAACCCGTGCGCCAGAATTGTTGCCAATATCTGTTTGTGGGGATTCGTTTTAATAGCAACCGCGTGTCGAGTGCCTTCGGGAAACTCTTGGGTTAGCAAGTCCAGCCGCTGGGTCAGCTCTCGTACGTCGACAATCAGCAATGCTGTATCTTCTTGGCCAGCCACAGCTATAATCTGCGGCAGACTAGCTGCAATTGGATGCGAACGGTTCAACATAGCTCTCGTCATGGGTGTTTTTTGTCAAGAATATCACTCTCGATCTATGACCGTATGAAATGCGGCTTCTGAGCATTGGATGGACGCGCTCGGGTGCGAAATACGATTCACGCAGCGGCAGGTAGCTGATATAAAGCACGACAACACATATCCCAACGGTAGCTAGCTATCCAATCGAACGATACTGCTGTTAGGATTTTTAGAGATTGCGGCAGGTGCTCTAGTTCGCGAGCGGTTAAGTATCAGCAGCTGATGTCTTATAAGAAGTGATTCGGCAACAACCGACCGAGCACCGCCTGGCTCCACCAAACGTGCAATCGTGACGAGAAGGTGGATAGTCAGTGCAGACAGGTCACGCATAATCGTCTCACTTGTAAAAGGAAAAGGGATTATCGGTTAGTGGTTTATTCATAATGTGCTGTCACATTGAGTAGAGTGGCATCGAAAAAATAACACTTCCCAGGCTGTATACGAACGATGCCAGACATAGTCGATTCGATGCTGTAGAAATAGAACTTCAGGCGATGAACTACGCACCACTGGCTGCTGTTTTATGGATCATATGGCAGGACTAGTGTTATTTTTAGTTTGGCGCTGTGGTAGCTTGTTGGTGGTATGTGTTTTTACTTCCTATAATCATTCCTAGCCCACTGCTGGCGATACGATAAAACACAAGCCTAGTGGCATTTTTATTAGATTGATGTCACGTGTGCCAACGACCAAAAGGGGCGTACCGCATGGGTTCCGATGTTCTTCAAAACGGCCAGACACTCGAACAAAGGCACCTTGCGCTTGAGGCGGAATTAACCAGCCAGCGGACGCAAGCTGAGGCAGTAGCTAAAGTCCTGCAGCTGATCAACAAGACCAAAGACGATTCTCAGCCCGTTTTCGACGCCATACTGGAATACGCAGCCATGCTTTGTGGTGCGCCTATGTCAGGGCTGATCCTTGCGACTGCGCAGGATGACGCGCAAACGCTTGCTGCGCATAGCAACATTCCCACCGCCGCTGTCAAGTTGTTTGAGGAAGGCCAGATGAAGTTGGACCCTGAGTTGTCTTATGCAGCCAGATGTATTGTTCAGGGTAAGCTGATCGTCTTTGATGATATGGCGCAGAGCGACCTTTATGCAGTTGGCAGCCCCGTCGTGCGATCCATGGTGGACAATTCCGGCATCCGCAGCGTGCTATTTGTGCCGCTTATCAATAACAGCGCCGCGATTGGCCTGATCACCCTGTTCCGCTATGACGTGGACCCATTCACTGAAAACGAGATTGCGTTGGTTGAAACCTTTGCCGCGCAAGCGGTCATCGCCATTGAGAACGCGCGGCTTTTCAATGAGATGCAAGAAGCATTAGAACAGCAAACGACAACGGCTGAAGTCTTGAAGGTCATCAGCCAGTCTACCTTTGATCTGCCAGCTGTTCTGCAAGCCTTGATTGAGGCTGCGGCGGAGCTTTGCGACGCATCGATCTGCATTTTGTTCAACAGGATTGGTGACGAACTGCACTTTGGGGCAAATGTAGGTTGCTCACCGAAAATGATCGACTTTCATTTCCGCAATCCGCACAAATGTGATCGCTCTAATATCGCCGGTCGTGTCGTGCTCGACGGTAAAACGCATCACGTGCACGATATTCTTCTTGATAATGACTTTGCGACGCCGCAATCAGTCGAGCTGGGCGGCTGGCGATCCATTATCGCCGTACCGTTGATACGCGAAGGCGAAGTTATCGCGGTTCTGGACCTTGCACGACCTAAAGCAGGCCCCTTCAAACCGAGACAGATCGAACTCGTCGAAACCTTTGCAGATCAGGCGGTGATCGCCATCAACAACGCGCGCCTGTTCGAAGAGGTGCAGCAGCGCACCGCAGAGGTGACGGAATCGCTGGAGTACCAGACCGCGACGTCAGAGGTCCTCGAAGTCATTTCCCGCTCCCCGAACGAGGTACAGCCCGTTCTGGATTCGATCCTTGAGGTCATGGTTCGCATTTGCAGGCCCCGGACCGCGCTGGTTGCGCTCTTGAACAATAAAACCGGTTGGCTGGATGTCGCGGCGATGTACAACCCCAACGAAGCGATGGAGAAAATTCTGACTGGAATGAAATCCTTCGAGGTTGGCATGGGAACCGTGACCGGCCGGGCTGCGCTGTTTGGTAAAACCGTCTGCGTCGAAAATATCGAGGAAGATCCTGACTACACTTGGCAAGAGGCCATGCATGCGGGCGGCTTCATGTCGTCGTTTGGCGTGCCGCTGATAAAGAACGGAATTACGGTCGGCGTGATTTCCATGTCATATGCCAAAGTTGCTGAATTCAGCAGAAAACAGGTTGTGCTGGCAGAGACATTCGCCTCTCAGGCGGTGATTGCGATCAGCAACACTCGTCTGTTTGAAGAGGTGCAGCAGCGCACTGCCGAAGTGACTGAGGCGTTGGAGCAGCAGAAAGCCTCTGCTGAAATTCTGAGCGTGATCAGCCAGTCGGTCGAGGACACCCAGCCGGTGTTCGAGAAAATCCTCAAAAGCTGTCAGCATCTTTTCGGCGGGGAAGAGCTCGATGTGTTGCTGGTTGACGATCAGGGCCAGTTGCAGGTCGCCGCGTATCTGGGGCAACACCACGAAGCCCTGCTCAAGACCTTTCCAGCCCCTTGGGAGGTCACGCCCGCGGGCGAGGCGATTCGCACGAAGACAGTGACCAATTATGCCAATGTACAGAACAACCCCGACACGCCAGGCGTACTGCGACGCATGGGCAAAATTGCTGGCTATCATTCGGTCGCCTTTGCCCCAATGATCTGGGAAGGCAGGGGCATCGGCGTGGTGGGAGTCGCCCGCTCGGCTAAGCCGTTCATCGACAAGGAACTGCGCATCTTGCAGGGCTTTGCCGATCAGGCAGTCATTGCCATCCAGAACGCACGCCTGTTCAACGAAACGCAAAGCTCATTGGCACGTCAGACGGCCAGTGCGGACATCCTGCGCGTGATCAGCCAGTCGCCCACGGATGTGATGCCCGTGTTTGAGGCGATCGTCCAGGCTGGGGTCAACCTTGTATCAAGTGATCTCGCCTGCTTGATAACCAAACATGGAACGGGTTTCCGCACACGTGCGAACGCGACACCAGAAGGACTCTTCGGACTTACACATACCGAAGATCATGTGTTAGACCCGGCCCAGAACATACCGAGCTGGACGCTCGTAAACAAAGAAATTCAGCATATTCCCGATTGGACTGTCATCGATCTCCCTCCTTTTGATCAGGATACCTACGATAACCTTGGTATCCGAGCCTCGCTCAATGTACCGCTGTTGCAAGGCAACGAATGCCTTGGCTTACTGGGGTTTCTAAGCCGGACACCACGCGCTTTTACGCAAGAAGAAATCGATGTTGCACGATCCTTTGCCGATCAGGCCGTCATCGCCATCGAAAATGTGCGGCTCTTTCGGGAAGCACAGGACGCTCGCGCGGAGGCAGAAAAGGCAAACGAGGCGAAAAGCGCGTTCCTTGCCACAATGAGCCATGAACTTCGCACACCCATGAATGCCGTCATCGGCATGAGTGGGCTGTTGATGGATACACCTCTGAGCCCCGAACAGCATGATTACGCCGAGACTATCCGCACGAGTGGTGATGCGCTCCTGGGCGTTATCAATGAAATCCTCGACTTCTCCAAGATCGAGGCAGGCCAGATGGATATCGAAAAGGCCCCTGTTGATCTGCGCGACTGCATCGAATCTGCCCTTGATCTTGTCAGCAGCCGTGCTGCTGATAAGCAGTTGGATATAGCCTATATTTATGACGACAGCGTACCGGCGGCGATCAGCACTGATCTAACGCGGCTACGGCAAATTCTGCTGAACCTGTTGTCGAATGCCGTCAAATTCACCGAAGCAGGTGAGGTGGTTCTGTCCGTCGCAGCAGCGCCGATGCGCAAAAATCTTATGGAGTTGACCTTTACCGTGCGCGACACCGGGATTGGGCTGGCACCGGACGGCATGAAGCGCTTGTTTCAGTCCTTCAGTCAGGCGGACAGTTCGACCACGCGCAAATATGGCGGCACCGGGCTGGGACTGGCGATCTCCAAACGGCTGGCCGAACTGATGGGCGGCACGATGAGCGCTGCCAGTGCGGGGCTAGGTGAGGGCTCTACTTTTAATTTTACCATTCAGGCCAAACTGGCGGAGCTGCCACAGCCCCCTGAGCGCGATCTGGTGGGAGAGCAAAATGAGTTGCGTGGCAGGCGAGTTCTAATCGTCGATGACAATGCCACAAACCGCAAGATTTTGTGCCTGCAAACAGCCAAATGGGGGATGCTTGCGCGCGATAGCGAAAATCCGCAACAAGCACTGGACTGGGTTAGAGCAGGCGTATCCTTTGATATCGCTATCCTTGATATGCACATGCCACAGATGGATGGGCGCGCCTTGGCACATGCCCTGCGCGACGTCACCGCGTCAATGCCATTGATTCTGTTCAGTTCGCTTGGGCTGCGAGCGCCAGAGGCGCAAAACGATGTCTTTGCTGCCTACCTGAGCAAACCTCTACGCCAATCGCAACTTTTTGACACACTGGTGACGGTCTTTGCCCCAAAGGAGGCGGACCCCGAGACCTTAGTAGCCCCCGTTTCCCCGTCGTCCAAGCCCAAGCTAGCCGAGGTGCATCCGCTGCGCATTCTGCTGGCCGAGGATAATGTCGTGAATCAAAAGCTCGCGCTTCGTCTTCTGGAAAGAATGGGCTACCGCGCCGATCTGGCCAGCAATGGCGTAGAGGCGGTGGAAAGCGTCATGCGGCAAACCTATGATGTGGTGTTGATGGATGTGCAGATGCCAGAAATGGATGGGCTGGAAGCATCGCGCCGAATCACCAAAGACAAAGCGCCCGATCAACGGCCGAGGATCATCGCCATGACGGCAAACGCCATGCAAGGCGATCGCGAGATGTGTCTTGCCGCAGGCATGCATGACTACGTCGCAAAACCCATTCGGGTTCCGATACTGATTGAAGCGCTGAAGCGGGTGCCTGCTCGAAAGGGGGGGAATAAATGACAAACGAGGTGATCGACAAGGCCATCTACAACGAACTGAAGGAGGCCGCTGGTGCTGAATTTGTCCTCGAACTGGTCGCCGCGTTCATGGAAGAAGCCCCTGGCATGTTCGCTGATCTGCACACCGCCCTTGATGAGGGCGATGCCGATGGCTTTCGGCGTGCGGCCCATTCACTGAAATCCAACGCCAACGTGTTTGGGGCTCATGCCCTAGCAGCCCCTGCACGCGCACTGGAACTGATGGAGATATCCAGTACGACGTCCGAGGTGCAGCGACTGATGGTTCAGTTGGAAGCGGAATTTACGCGCACCGCCGCCGCGTTAGAGAACGCGCAGAATGAATGAGAATCGTGGACACCTGCTGATTGTCGACGACAATCGGGTGAATCGTCTGCTGTTGTCGCGCAGCGTCGAATTGCTGGGGTATACCGCAACCCTGGCCGAAAATGGACGAGCGGCGATGGAGCTGCTGCGCACCGGCACATTCGATCTTATGTTGCTGGATATCGAGATGCCGGAAATGAACGGGTTTGAGGTGCTGGAGACCATTCAACAGGAGCCAGAGCTGCAAGACATTCCAGTCATCGTGACTTCTTCCGTCGAAGGGGTGGACAATATCGTGCGCTGCATTGATTTAGGGGCGGATGATTATCTGTCCAAACCGGTCAACCCGGTTCTGCTGCGCGCACGTCTGTCCGCAAGCCTTGAGAAAAAGCGCCTTCGGGATGAGCAAAAAACTTTGCTGCGCAGGTTTGCGACCAGCGAAGTTGCGCAGGATCTGCAAGAAATCGGGTTCAAATTGGGTGGTCGCCGAGTTCATGCCTCAATCTTGTTTTGCGACATACGAGGATTTACGGCGATCTCCGAAAGTCAGTCCCCAGAAGATACGATCGAACTTCTGAACATTTACTACACCTTGATGTTCGAAGCGATCGATCATCACAGCGGTGTCGTCACGCTGATGATCGGCGACGGGCTGATGGTCCTGTTTGGTGCCCCGCAAGCATTGGACAAACCAGCAGCCAGTGCGGTCGCCGCAGCGCTGGACATGCAGGCGATCATCACGCAATTCAATTATGAGCAGGCGAGAGCGCAAAAAACCGAAATCCAGCTGGGTATCGGGATTGCAACTGGCGAAGTCGTTGCGGGGTATGCCGGCACTGAACAGCGGGCGACCTACACGTGTATCGGCGATAAAGTGAACCTGGCATCACGGCTAGAGAGCCACACGAAAAAGGCATCCTGCCGAATTCTGATTGATGAAGCCACGCAATCGGCCGTTGCGCAGAGCCAATCATGCCGACCGATAG
>JBLHKV010000069.1:0-14855 GCA_047618115.1 Halieaceae bacterium
GATTTACAGATGTAAGAAAGCTTGATTGATGCCTTCTATTCTTTTTAAAAAGATAGACTGCTAGTTGCGTTCAAGTTCGCACAAGATTCAATTCCCAATGTCCTATTTTATCAAGGGTGGGCTAAAGGAGGTAACTACAAAATTATAAAACGACAAAGATGTCTAGTGAAAGAAATAGACGCTATAACTTGCTCTATTACTGTGCAAGACGATCTTATGCTTGCTTTAGGTATTGTGTTGATTTGCACCGAATATTGATCCAATTATGGCACATGGTAGCGCGGAGAACTGACCCACCTGAAAGGCCAGTGAAGCCATAGAGATCAGCATCATGGAAAAATCACAGTGGGTTAATATTCAGTGCAAATCCTGGGTCAATCTCAAACGCAAATCAACAGCCTATACTCCTTTGCAGCCAGGCAGCATGCCCCAATCGCTATCCCGGGCGAGAGATAGTGCAATGACGCCGTCTGAAGCGTCCAGTAATCTGCAGCTACCACCCAAAGATTGTCTGCCGCTTATGTGTCTACCTGAAAATGCTGCGCGTTCGTCGAGAAGCTGGAAACCTTGTGTGTCGCCCAATGCATTCCTGGCCACCAATAGCTCGAACGCATGCAGAAGGCCATCGGCACAGCTGGCCAGGGGTACAGGGCACAGCAGAGCAGTCGAGTGCTGGTCGCCCGTTATGTTCACCAGTCCGCTGACGGCTTGTTGAGCTGCAGCATGGGAAAAATCGCAATCTGTGCCACGCGTATTGTCGATCCCCACAGTTTGTAATATTGAAGCGCAAAATGTACTCGCCGTATCGACATCGATTAGTGGAGGCATGAACTCAAGGCCTCACGTTTCAAGTTTAATAGGAACACCTGAATACAATGCCATGCCGCTGATTTCGTCAATCGCAGATGTGCTGGTGAGGTAATTAACGTTTCCATCAAGGTGTCCGTGAGGGATAGAAGTGACTCCCCGTCGCATACCCGGTTCTACGCGGGCGACAAGTTCTATCGCGCCAGTGTCGGTACTTACCCGCACCTTTTGGCCATCGGTGATGTTATAGAGCTTAGCTTCGTCGGGATGCAAAAGTATGTTCGCCTCTTCACCCAAAAAATCCAGCTGGGCATTGAATTTGTTGCGTTGGCGACGCGAGGTGAAACACAGTGGTTTTGGTTGGCCGAGAGCCGCTTCATCTTCGCGGCGCTTCTCCTGCCACTGCGTCAACAAACGTTCCGGCACCAACTTCCAACCGCCCATTCGCTCTATATGAGCATCGAGCCACACGGCCGGAAACTCCATGGGTTGCTCTATGTAACGCTTTTCCTGCAGCTCTTCGAAACTACATCGTGCCGTCTGCATTAAATGGGCGAGCATTGCCTCGTCGGCACCCTGCTCGCGATCATCCAGCGGCACATGATCTGGGACCGGTAGATCGGCACGCCGCATAATTTCAGCAATCACCCACCAGGCTGAACGACGTTCCCCCATTGGCTGCACCAGGGGTTCTGAGTACTGCACGGAAAGATTCCAGGCCAGCGTGTCCCAGCGGGTAAACTCAGCGCGCTCAATGCCATCTTTGGTTGGCAGTACGTGGGTGCACAGTGCCGATGTTTCATTGGCGTTGATCTCCGCCATGACATTTAGCTCAAGTTTGCCAAGCGCGTTCGTCAGGGCATTGGTGTCGGGGAAGCTGCGCAACAACCGCCCACCGAAATTCATTAAGCCGCGTATGTTGCCTGCCTCAATCTCATCGGGCAGCACTGCACAAGGCCAGTCTCCGATCACACCGACCACATCGGGGCGTGTAGTCGGTCCCGGTGTCCAGGGATCCATAATCGGTATTTCAAAGCCTTCAAATGGCGTGAGGAAGCTCGGGTGACACCAGGTACCCCCGCGCCGATTCATAGCGCCGGTCAAAATCATCAGCAGCCAGGCAAACCACTGAGTCATATTGCAGCCAGCCGACATAGTAATGCCGGTACCGGTTTCAATAACCACTTTCCCGTGCCGCCGTATGGCCGCAAGCAGGTCCTCCATCTCCTGCTCGGATACCCCGGCTATGTCTGCAGCTGTTGCTCTGTCGTAGCCCTCCAGTGCTGCTCTCAGGTCTTCCAGGCCACTGATGGGTTGCGCTGGGGTTAGTGGACCGTTATCGATGATTTCCCGCGTGAGCCAGGCGAGAATAGCGTAGTCTTTACCCGGATAAGCCGCGACATGGCGGGTGGAAAATTTGGCTGTTTCAGTAAATACCGGATCGATGGTCCACACCTCACCCCGCTCGGCCACGGCTTTGATCCATATTGCTGGATTGTACATGCCGGTATTGTGAGCGTGGCTTACCATGGGGTTCGTGCCAACATAGAGTAAAAGTTCGACATTTTCGTAGTCGGTCTTGGGGTTGATCCCGGGAAAGCCGCCGACTGCCCCCGCAACCAGTACTTTGGCGACGCCATCGATTGTCAGTGGCGAGAACTTTGGGCCGTAGCCCAGTGCTCGGTACAGTGCCTCTTCCATAGCGTAACCAGAGGAATCGAGGCCTAGTCCGCTCCCAAAGTTGATGCCAATAGCGTGCGGCCCGTGGCTGTCGATGATGTGGCGGAGTTTTACCGCTATATCGTCTAGCGCCTCGTCCCAGCTAACAGGCACCAATTCATTATTCTTACGCATGAGAGGCTGGGTAATAGCATCGGCAGAGTGGTGTAGCTTGCCTATGGCTCGCCCCTTGGGGCAGGTATAGCCCCGTGATAGGGGGTGCTCGTGGTCGCCTCGGACTCTAACCACTTGTTCTCCCTCAACCTCCGCCACCAGACCGCAGTGCACCATACACACTTTACAGTAGGTGCGTTTGAGTTCCGTCGTCTGAGTAGGCATAGCGTCTCCCCGGTATATTCTCCTTGTTTTATAACACCAAATCGGTAGAGAGATAAGCGATAAATGGCTCGTTACGTCAAATAACTGAACGACAGTGGTGTGTAAAGGGGTGGCGGAACAGTTTGCCTATGGAGGCACCCACGGCCTATAGTTAAAAGAAAATGACTACTTGAAACAGAAATATTCAGGGGATAACTATGAATCGAAATCGATTGTACCTGGCCGCGGCTTTTCTTGCCTACACCGCTCTGGCCTCCGGTGTCTATGCTGAGAATGACTCGGCTACAAGACCTGTGTTCGACGAGAGTGGCGTCGTCCATGTTCCGGCTTTTGAGTTGCCACCCTCGGAACTTTCAAGCCAGGAGGCCCGGGATTTTATGAAGCTGCGGGCAAGAATGCCAAGTGATCTGCCCACCAAGGAGCCGGACATCGAGAAGTCACGCAAGGGACTTGCCGCGATGCTCGCACCGCAGTTGGCCGGAATGTTGGAAATGTATCCCGTTGAGGTTGCCGAGCAAGAGATCGGCGGCGTACCCACACGAGTGGTTACCCCCGGTAACTATAAGTTTGACCCCGAGCGCATTCTCATCAATTTACACGGTGGCGCCTTTAACACCTGCTGGGAATCCTGTTCAGTGCTGGAGTCAGCTCCGATCGCCGTGCTTGGCGGCTATAGGGTTGTTTCCGTAAACTACCGCATGGCGCCAGAAGCTGTCCATCCGGCGGGCGTGGAAGATGTTGCCAAGGTCTACCGCGAACTCTTGAAGAGCTACAAAGCCAAACACATCGGTATCTATGGCTGCTCGGCTGGCGGTGCACTTACAGCCCAGGCCGCCGCGTGGCTACCCGCACACGATTTGCCGCAAGCGGGCGCTGTCGGAATTTTCGGCGCGGGTGGCGTGCGTATCAACGCGGGAGATTCGTCGTATATAGCAGGCTATATCGACGGCTCTTTTCCACCGCCGGCGAAGCAGGGCGAGGCGAAAATCGATATGACTCGTGGTTATTTTGCCGGGTCCGACATGTCGGATGTCTTCATATCGCCTGCACTTCATCTCGATGTGCTGAAAAAATTCCCACCCGCTCTGATCATCACTGGCACCCGTGCAATGGATATGAGCTCGGCCATCGTCACCAATTCACAGCTCATTAAGGCCGGTGGGCGCTCGACGTTAATCGTGGGCGAGGGTATGGGCCATTGCTACATCTACTCACCGCAGCTACCCGAAGCGCAGGATGCCTTCGCTGCGATCGTTTCCTTCTTTGGAGAAAACTTGCGTTGAAGTAGCTCGCTCAGATATTGATGTGGCAGCAGGGTTCAGGCCATCGCTGAGCGACTGCGATTGTCTGTAGGTATTGATGAATATACCGGGTATGGATTTGCGTGAGGATTACCTAGCTATTAAAGGCCGCGCAGCTGCTGCCAGCGCTCAGGGGACATCCACGTATACTCCAGATAGTGGCCTAGGAAGTCACGGGCATCCAGATACACGTACTTCAACTGGTCGCTGCTACCTTCCAGTACAATCGGATATCCCATCTCCTCAATGCGGCTCCGGAAGTCATCCCAGTCATCGACACGCATACAGACATGGTGGAACTTAAGGCTGTCGTCATCTGGCAAGTCATCTTTGTAGATGTTCACCTGGCCAGAGACTGGCTCTATCAGCTCATACTGCAAGTTATTGACCCAGATAAAGGCTAATTTAATGATGGCTTTGCCTTGGCCTTTGGGTGTGGAAACCTCAACTTCTACCTCGAAGCTTCTGACATTTTCGGTACCACAGCGATCGCGGAATGACTGCAGGGTTTTCTCAATGTCCCGGGTGATGTACGCATTCTGAAAGTGTTGTCCTTCAAGCATCCTGATTATGCCTCACTATGTAATAGCCATCATCCCGTGGCTTGCCGTCTCAATCCAAGACTCCTGTGGCGAACCACGCGTGACTTCTTTGGTTATTCTGGCAAAAGGAGTTAACTTAAGCAGAGTAAAAGTAACCCGGAGCGCCCCTTATGGTAACCAACATCGAGCGTGCCAGAAATCTGGTTCCCGCTATTATCCTCACCGTACTCAGTATGATTCAGGCACTGGCACTGGAACTATTCTGGACAAAAGTTGTGGGCAGTCAATTTCTCTGGGAGGGGGGCTGGGGTGCGGCTATTGGCTGGTTGCAATTGATGGTCGTGTTGGGCGGCATTCTATTTATCTGGGTGTTTTACGTCAATTTCGTTATGCTTTTCAGCTGGCTGCCTTCCCTCGAATAAATGTTGATTCCGTTTTTGATCGGGATGTTGGAATTTGGCCTGATCGACTCGATGAACTCCGACGACCTGGGGATCTGGTTTGTTCTCCTGGCAGCCTTATTTGGCATATTTACAGCTACCTCCTTCATGAAGGTGCGAATTGCCAGGCGAGATCCCGCAAATCAAAACTTCTTCCATAATTTAGAAGCAGGCAGCTGGCGCAACTACCGGCGCTCCATCGCAGCTACGCTTGCGTTGGCGTTGTTTGGTGGTCTATCGTGGATTAGTGGGTAGTAATCCCTACCTGTCAGTCGCAGCGCTGCTGATCGTATTGGTCGCCCAGTCTGAGCAGTTCCTGCAGCTCAAGCGTTATTGGATAAGCTCACCGGAACTGGAATTGCAAGACTCCGGAGAAGCAGTCACGCCTGCCAAAGACTGATCGTCAGCGTTAACCAGTAGCGGGTGATGGCATTGGGTCGGAAGCTGCGCCGCTGCCAGGCTCCAGCATTGCTAAGCTGAGGGGGTATTCATCGATGGTGTCGCTGAAGGCGATGGCGGTGAGCGACAGCCAGGCGCGGGTCCTCTCCACCAGAAATTGACTGGCGCTTACCGCGTCGAGTTGCAGGTGCAACTGCATCAGATTGCCCCCGATCTGGGCCGCGAACAGAGCGACAGCTGTATCGTGGGGTATGCTCGTCTCTGGCATGCGTTTCGATATTGCGCCGAACCAGATCGTACTGCGCTCGCCTTCGAAGCGGGTGAGGTCGTCATCGCGCAGGTCGGCGTGGAGATTTTGCTGGAACAGCGCCAACTGCTCGCGGCTACCCGCCATGCGACCGATCAGCTGCGCTAGCGAAATAAGCGCGTCGCCACTGCGGGAAACTGGCAGTCCATCCATCAGGTTACGAAATCCGATTACCATTTGCTGGGTCAGGGTCAACATGAGGGAGCGCGTACTACCGTAACGCTGGATTATGGCTGCGCGCGAAATTTTGACCTCGCGCGCTACCTCGGCCAGGCTGAACCCGTCCGGACCGCGCAGCGCAAATACCCGATGGGCGGCCTGCAATATATCCGTGTCACTTGCACTTTTGGGTCTCGCCATAGGTTAACTAATCTTTATGTGGCGTGGCTTGATGTTTCTTACAGGGGTGTTATATTAACTTGGTGCCTTGCTATAAGCCAGTGTGAAGCAATAATCTTAACTTAAGGGAGACAGGGAATGAACTGCAATTTCCACAGATTTTTGGGCCTCAGTCTTCGCGTACTGGCTGCGTTGGGTGTTATCAGTGCGGCAATTACCGCCTCGGCACAAGAAGGATTTACACAGGACGGACGCGCTGGATTTGTTGTCTCGCATATCAAGTATGCGTTGGCGGAGGATGCCGACAAGACTGGCGCCTGCCCTACGGGGATGACCGAGGGTTATGCCAGCGCCGGTGAGGTATTTGTCAATGCGCCCGAGTTAGCCCAGCTTGAAGGCGAAAAAGAACAAGACCATGTCCGGCGAATATTTCGCGCTGCCTTCAGCGATACCGAGATTAAGAACCTCTGCCAGAACCCTGAAATGGGGAAGCCCAACCCCAGCTTCAAAACGGTGACCGGACCCAACGTAATCGTGTCTGGTATCGATCTGGATGGTGTGAATTCGGACGGGGGTGACAAGCCTGGTCGCGGGAGCTGTAAACACGAAGATTTTGCCGGTATGAACGGGGAGACCGGTATCGACAACCAGATGTACCGGGTGGTCGGTTGCAGTAAGTCCTACCAATCCACCGGGCAGTCCAACACGTGGGATATCGTCATGTATACTGGCGCCTGGGGTATCCTGATAACCCTCGACGGTCTCGACGATATTCGCAACGATGACAGCGTAGAGGTGGGGTTTTACGCCAACTCGGACCCGATGCAACTCAGCCCCACGCGCGAGGCTCTGCCCTACAGCACCTACGCTATTGAACAGGACCCACGCTACAGGGCAACCGCAAAGGGCCGCATCGTCGACGGTGTTCTCACTACTGACCCTGTAGATATGCGTTTCCACTGGATAGTCAACAGTATTCGCCTGGACCGCCCACTGGAAGACGCTCGGGTACGATTGACCCTCAGCGAAGACGGGAAGCTTGAGGGCTACCTCGGGGGATACACCAACGTCGAAGACCTCTACAACTTCAAGTACGGCTTTCGCAACGGCACCGACGGTACCGGGCAACTCGCACCGATCCGGTTGCGCGCCGGCTCGTCTATTGGCCAGGCCCGTGTGCTTGGTCACACCTGTGAGGGCGCCTACTACGCGCTGTATGAACATGCAGATGCGAATCCGGATCCGGATACTGGCAGGTGTACCGCGATATCCATCCAGTACAAGATAGAGGCTATTCCCGCCTTCGTGGTTGACACCGAAACCCAGAGTCTCAACGAGGAATTGGATGAGGCCGGTAATCGGCGGCCGGTCGGCTACTGATCAGCAACTGAGACGAGCCCGATGAACAAACCCAGATTGATACACCGACTCACCCTGCGCAGTGGATTGCTGCAGGGCTCCGCGATCCTGGCGCTAATATCGACCACGTTGTTCGGAATGCCCGCGGGTGGTGTTGAAATGTTCGAGCCAGTTGCTGCAGGTGGTGGACCCCCGGTGATACGACGCTTAACCCAAGAGCAGTACCGTGCCACTGTTGCGGATCTCTTCGGAGCCGATATGCCCGTTGTGGGCCGTTTCGAGCGGGCATTGCGATCCGACGGGTTGATAGCGATGGGAACCAGTGAAGCGGGGCTGTCCAGGTTCGCCATCGAGCAGTATGACGCATCGGCCCGCGGTGTAGCGGCAGCCGTTGTCAGCGCTGAGCATCGCGAAGAACTGGTCCCCTGCGAGCCGCGGTCCGAGAAGCAATTTGACCGGGACTGTGCGGAAAAATTCGTCAGCCTTTACGGCAAACAGCTATTTCGCCGGCCACTGTTTACGCAGGAGAAAGATCGGTTTGTCGCAGCAGCAAGCGCAGCGCAGTCGCGCCTGGGTAACTTCTATAGCGGCCTGGAATTCGCCCTCATCGGAATGATGGTTTCGCCCGAGTTCCTGCTGCGCATCGAGCGCGTGGAGGAGGATCCGGGAAACCCTGGCCAGTACCGACTTGATGGCTGGTCCCGCGCGAGCCGCCTCAGTTACTTTCTCTCTGGTTCAACGCCCGATGCCGAACTGCTGCGCGCAGCTGCTGAAGGCGAACTCTATACCCGCGAGGGATTGGAACAGCAAGCAGCACGAATGTTGGGCTCCCCGCGTTTCGAGAGTGCGCTGCGCGCCTTTTTCGCCGACATGCTGCAGTTCGATTTATTCGATGACCTCGCCAAGGATCCGATCATCTACCCTAGTTACAATTCTACGGTTGCAGTCGATGCCCGGGAACAGACCCTGCGGACCATTACCGACCACCTGTTGGTCGGGGAGGGCGACTACCGTGGCCTCTTTACCACACGCAGCGCCCCTCTCACCCGCGCCCTTGGTACCGTCTACCGGATGCCTGTAGCGGTGCGCAACGGTTGGGCCATGGGCAAATTTTCCGAGAGCAGCGGGCGTGCTGGTATTCAGTCGCAAATCGGATTTCTCGCTCTGCACTCGCACCCGGGCCGCTCTTCACCGACGTTGCGGGGTAAAGCTGTGCGAGAGATTTTTCTCTGCCAGCACGTTCCCGACCCGCCTGTGGACGTCGATTTCATCGGTATCAATGATACTTCCAACGTGGCGCGTCCTACTGCCAGGCACCGTCTCGAAGCACACCGCACCCAGATTGCTTGCAAGGGCTGCCATACGCTGATGGATCCAGTGGGCCTGACCCTGGAAAATTTTGACGGGGCTGGGAGCTTTCGAAGGAAAGAAAATGGTGCACTGATAGATGTCAGCGGCTCCCTTGATGGCGTTGAATTTGAGGCTGCTGGGGGTCTGGGTCAAGCTCTGCACGATCATCCACTGGTACCGAATTGTCTGGTCGGCAAAATGTACCGATCTGCTGTGGGTCGCGATACAGTGGCCAGTGAGTGGGCCTATCTGAAGTACCTGAACCAGGTCTTCGCGGCACAGGGGTATCGCGTGCCTGAGCTGATGCGCACGATCGCCACCAGCGACGCGTTCTACGCGGTAACGCCGCCGCAATCTGAAAAAATTGCGGAGGCCCGCAACACTGAGGGAGACCAATCATGAAAAACATCGATCGTAGAACCCTTTTACGTGGCGCGCTCGGTGGTGCCGCTGTCTCGGTCGGCCTGCCGATATTGGACATGTTTCTCGACGGTAACGGTCAGGCATTTGCCGCTACCGGCCAGCGTATTCCAGTGCGTTTCGGCACCTGGATATGGGGTTGCGGCTATGTCCCTGAGAAGTGGATTCCGGTCGCGACTGGCGCCAACTACACATTGCCGGTAGACCTGGAGCCACTGCGGGCCTATCAGGATCGTCTCGCCCTGTTCAGCGGCTTCGACGTCAAACTCGACGGCGTACCCAACAAACCTCACATCACTGGCTGCCTTGGCCTGCGCACTGGTATTCCGGTACCCAATGACAAAGTGAAAGCGCCAACCCTCGACGTGCTGATCAGTAATAAGATCGGCAAGGACACCCGCTTTCGCTCCATCGAGGTCAGTACATCAGGCATCCAGCGGTCTTATTCTTTCAATGGCGCCGGTTCCGCCAACCCTAGTGAAATCTCCCCCATGGCCCTCTACCAGCGTATTTTCGGTGATGGCTTCCAGGACCCGAACGCGGCCAAGTTTAGCCCCGACCCCGAGACCATGGTGCACAAGAGCGTACTCTCGGCAGTTGCCGAGGACCGCCAACGTTTGATGCGTTCGGTAGGCGCCGAGGATCATCAGCGCCTGGATGAGTATTTTACCTCACTGCGGCAATTGGAAAACCAACTCGCGCTGCAACTCGAACCTCCAGCCCCGGTGAAGAACTTCACATTGCCGGAGCCTCCACCCGAAACCGTTGCAGATTCTGAAATGGAACACGTCATGGAAACCCACCGGCTGATGGCCGGTCTGCTGGCGCGAGCGCTGCAATGTAACCAGACACGGGTAGTCAATGTCTTGTTCTCCGATACCACGTCTAATCTGCGCCGTCGCGGCTCCAGCACTACCCACCACACTCTGACCCACGAGGAGCCTGTAA
Source organism: Halieaceae bacterium (assembly GCA_047618115.1). GTDB lineage: Bacteria > Pseudomonadota > Gammaproteobacteria > Pseudomonadales > Halieaceae > CALJGI01. Next base: position 10,271 of record JBLHKV010000069.1, read on the forward strand.
ATCCGGCGCTGGGCTATCAGGAACAAGTGGGCTGGTTTGCTAGCCAGAGTATGCTGGCCTGGAAGGATTTCCTCGATACCTTGGCCGCCATTCCTGAAGGCGACGGCACACTGTTGGACAACTGCCTGATCCTTGCCCACTCTGACTGCTCCATCGCCAAGGCCCACGCCGTGGAAGGCATTCCCACGATGGTGGCGGGCAACGCTGGCGGGCGGGTCCGCACCGGCTTTCATATGGCCGGCAAAGCGGATCCGATTTCCCGCATCGGACTCACAGTACAGCAGGCCATGGGCCTGCAGGTGGAACGTTGGGGTACCAAATCCATGGATACCAATCGCAATATCTCTGAGCTGCTGGTTTGATCGGTCTCGCGCAGCCAGGTTGTCAATCAGGTGCCCGCTTGGCTTCAGAATCTCATCTGCGTCGAGCATTACGGTTTAGCTGTCTACTTGGGTTGCTTTTGTGGTTTGGTAATACAGTGGCTGAAGAGAAGAAATACGTGTTACAAACACCCTATGATAAGGCTTTTATCGATGTGGATGAATGGCGGGACGACCCTGTCAGACACCGTTATGTCCACGGTGGATTTGAAGATACTGAGCTGCTGTTTTCGATGTACTTTCCGGAAAAGCAACAATACGACGGGCGTTTTTTCCAACCGCTGCAAGCCGTGTCTGGCAGCGAAAATATGTCACCGGCTGCTTTGTACCAGGCCAATGGCATCGACTTCGCGGCAGCCAGTGGCGCCTACCTGATTGAATCCAACCAGGGCACTGTGCACATGTTTGGCGGCTCTTCAAAGGCCAACGCCGCGGTAGCTACCTACTCTCGTATAATTGCCAATGAAATGTATGGCGAACACCGGCCCTACGGCTATGTTTATGGCGGGAGTGGCGGGGCATTTAAAACTCTGGGTTGTGTTGAAAATCATCCGGATATATGGGACGGAAGCGTCCCCTTTGTTCATGGATCACCGGTCGCTATTCCCAACGTTTTTACCATTCAGGCGCATGCCATGCGTATTTTGTGGGACAAGTTTCCACAGATAGTGGACGCACTCGAACCAGGTGGAGGTGGAGACATGTACGCCAACCTGAACGCGGAAGAAGCGGAAGCATTGGCTGAAGTCACCCAAATGGGTTTTCCACCGCGCGCCTGGTTCAATGTGGAGAAAATTGCATTTGGCTACACGGGGGTTTTTACTACATTAGTTGATACTGTGCGCCTGATGGACTCTGCCTACTTTGAAGACTTCTGGACAAAAAGCGGATACCTGGGCGCGAACCCCACTAACTCCTTGAAAGAGGCACGCATACGGCAGGAAACAAGAATTAAGGCACTGATAATGCCGGGTGAAGCCCTTGATATGGGATTGAATCTGCCGATGCCGACCCGCCAGATAAACAGCGGTGTAGAGTTTCCCGCTGCCTTGCGTATCGAGAACCTGCCGACCGGGAATTTGCGGGGTGCTTCAATAATTGTCAAAAGCGGTGAGTCCAAAGATACCGTTCTTTATGTAGTTGACAGAACTGACGACATCGTCATGGTTGGCTTCGGTATCGGTAGTTTCGAAGCGATGGCCGGCATCCGTCCCGGTGATGAAATCACGATCGACAACTCGGTTTATCTGGCATCCCAAACCTACCATCGCCACCAGATGCAAAGTCCTGAATTTTATGTCTGGGACCAGTTTAAAGATGAGAAAGGCACGCCCGTTTATCCACAGCGCCCCATGCTGCTCAATGTCGGTCAATCGGGTGGTTCGCAGATGAGTGGGAATTTTAATGGAAAAATGTTGGTGATGCAGGCTTTGATGGACGAGGCTGCCTTTCCGTGGCAAGCAGATTGGTACCGTTCGCGGGTTAAGTCCCAGCTCGGCGAAAAATTCCATGACCGTTACCGCCTTTACTACATCGACAATACCATGCATACCACGCAGACCGCAGAGCCGGACGACCCCCGGCCGGTCGTAACGACGCGGATTGTCAGCTACCAGGGGGCGTTGCAGCAAACCTTACGCTACCTTATAGGCTGGGTTGAAGAGGGTATCGAGCCACCAGCAGAAACACAGTACAGCGTTGTCGATGGTCAAATTGTTGTTCCCGAACGCGCATCTGAGCGATGGGGAATTCAGCCGACTGTGAAGCTTACCGCAGCAGGCGGCGAGCGAGTAACTGTGAACGTGGGCGATGCCGTTGATTTTGTCGGAATCATCGAAGCGCCGGCTGGGGCGGGCAGGATTGTGCACGCCGCATGGGACTTCGAAGGAGCTGGCGATTATCCGCGGGAAGAACAATCGAGTACCAGCCAAGACTTACCTCAGTTACTCACCGTGAAGACAAGTTATAGTTATTCTCGCCCCGGTACCTATTTTCCAGCATTGCGAGCATCTTCAAGTGTAGAAAGCAGTAAGGGCAGCCAATATGCACAGGTACAAAACCTGGCCAGAGTCAGGGTCGTCGTAGAATAGATCCCTTAGAATTTGTCATTGAATCCAACATCAACCATCCGGGCGAGAGTCCGGTCCGTATATCTGGTCGGGAGCTTTCGTTATTTCCACTGATTCCAGCGTAACTCGCCGCGGTAGCTTCGACGTCTTTAAGGAAGCGCAATTTCGCTGGATTTTTTGCGGCAACGTGGCGTTTTATTTTGCGATGCAGGGGCAGATGCTGACGCGTAGCATACTTGCCTGGGATCTCGCCGGCAAAGCTACCCATCTGGCCTACATCAACCTGGTGGTCGCGGTCCCCATGCTCGTGGCCTCTATGATTGGCGGCGCTATCACCGATCGTATCGAACGTCGGCAAATTGTGATCATAGGCCAATCGCTGTTGGTGTGTAACGAGCTATTTATTCTGACGTTACTGATCTTCGGTGACTTGCAATTCTGGCACATGATGTGCACTGCGTTTGTGTCCGGCTGTGTATACCCCTTTATTATGCCGGCCCATATGGCGATTACAGCTACTGTGGTCGGGCCCCAGCGTCTGCAAAACGCTATGGCCTTTTCCAGTGGTCTGATGAACCTCAGCCGCGTTGCCGGTCCTGCCGTGATGGGGCTGTTGATCGCCAGTTACTCTGTGATTGCTGCCTATGCTGTGGCTGCGGGACTGTATCTGGTTTCCGTGATGTGCATATTCGGGGTTAAGGTCAATCATTCAGCGGCAGCTTATGGCGCTAAAAAAGCGCTGTTGAGCGATATCATGATCGGTTTTGACTACCTGTATCACAATCGCCCGTTGTTTATGTGTATTTTGTGCGCATTGTTACCCATGTTCGTGGCCATGCCGTTTTTCAGCTTGTTGGTGATGTTGGCAGAGCAGACCTGGCAACAGGGCGAGAGTGGTGTGGGTACCCTGATCGCGATGGGTGGCGTGGGAGGCGTATTGGGTTCTATCTGGATTGTCGGGCGCGGTGATTCTCAGCACCGCCTTAAATTCATGGTGGGATGTACGCTTGGATTTGCCTTATTCCTGGGTCTTTTTTCGCAAACCACCCACTTTCTTTGGGCACTGTTGCCGCTGTTGATTGCCAATACTTTCTCCAGCGCAGCTCAGACTATCAATGGGGCCATCGTCCAAATACTGGTGGACGAAGAGTTTCGCGGTCGTGTTAGCAGCGTAATGATGATGTCTTTCGGCTTGACACCCCTTGGTGTATTTCCTATGGCCATTGCCGCGGATCACTTCGGTGCTGCTAATGCCATAGCGGGATCTTGCGTGGTGTTGTTTGCGCTGATAGCGCTGATATTTATGCTGAGTCCGACCCTGCGCAATCTCGACACTGTGGTGATCAATAAACTAGAGAAGATCAGTTGATTAGATAAGCAGTCGACCACTGATGCAAGATAATGGGAGAGAATGATGACGGCTGCAGATAAATATGGCCCCTGGGCTTTGATTGCAGGTGCTTCAGAGGGAACCGGACGCGCCTTCGCCCATAAAGTCGCCGCTCAGGGTATTAGTTGTATTTTGATAGCTCGGCGGGCGGAGCCTCTGAATGAACTCGCCGTAGCAATCCACGCAGCTAATTGTGTCGAATGCATTGCTGCCTCAGTTTATCTTTCACTGGCAGATGCGCTTGAACAAATCCATGCAGTTGTCGGCAGTCGGGAAGTAGGCTTATTCATCAGCAACGCAGGGGCAGACACGACCAACAGCCGCTTTCTGGATTCTGATATCGAGGATTGGATCATGCAGATAAATCGCAATGTGGCAACGTTGGTGCGCTGTTGCCATTTTAGGGAAAGTCGAGTTGATATTGCTCAGGGAGAAGGCCGGTAGACTATCCCATGGGTTGGATTTATGAATCTCAAACTTAACGGAAAATTATGTTTGGAAAATAAGAAATAGGCGGGTTGATAGTAGTTGGCGGCAGATAAGCGATAGCCAGCAGTCTGCATTCTAGGGTATGTTGGACGTGCGTCGGGCGTTTATTCCGCCTATACTCTTTCCATATACAATGGTCTTTCGCTACGTTGGGATCTGTCGCGCAGAAGTTACGGTAAAAACTTGGTGTAATCTTCATAACTTCCGTTTTCTTGCTAGACGCCTGGTCGTGTATACGGGTGCCTGTTTCGACAAAT
>JBLHKV010000070.1:0-14722 GCA_047618115.1 Halieaceae bacterium
AAAACCGCGATGACGGCCGAGATCTACACGAACGCCACCGCAGCGAAATGGCTGAGCTATTGAACGAGGAACAACTTCAAACCTTCGAATCGCTGCGTCCCGAGCGGCGGCCACGCAAGCAGCGCCCCCCTAACTAGAAGTTGCGGGGCCGCCTATCACACCCTCGGCTCTGAGCTGTTCAATTTCAGGGTCGCCAAGGTTCAAGATCCCTCGTAAAACCTCATCGTTATGGCTACCAACATCCTGACCGGGCCAATCGGTCCGTCCGGGTGTTCCCTCCATACGCGGCATGATGGCGGGAATTTTTAGCGGCTCACCGTTAATTTCCACCGTCTCGAATAAACCACGAGCCTGGTAGTGTGGATCGTTCATCATGTCTGCAACGCTGTAGATAGGACCGACCGGCACTCTGACTTCTTCTAATATTTCAATGATTTTTGTCGACGGGTGTACAGCACACCAACCTGCAAGCGCCAGGTCGATCTCCGACTCGTGAACAAGCCTACCGGCGTTGTCGACCATTTCTGGGTTTTCCGCCATATCCGCGCGACCCGCAGCGGACATTAAACGTTTGAAGATTGAATCACCATTGCCGCCAATGACCACATACTTGCCATCGTCGCAGAGATAGGTATTGGTAGGCACGATACCCGTCACCGTCGTACCGGAGGGTTCACGGACAACCCCGCCACCGTCGTACTCGGGCACGATACCTTCCATCAAGTTAAAGATCGACTCATACAGCGCCACATCGATGACCTGCCCCTTTCCCGCTCCTGGTTTTGCACGCTGGATCAACGCCAGAGTGATACCCAAAGCCGCGTGAATACCGGAAAGTGTATCTCCCATACTGATATTGGACCGTATTGGCGCCTTGCCCGGTTCGCCGTTGATATAACGAAAGCCACCAAAGCCCTCCGTCACCGAGGCATATCCGGGTTTATCGGCGTAGGGGCCCGTCTGACCGTATCCGGAAATTCGGGCGTAAATCAATCCAGGGTTAGTCGTCTTGAGGTCCTCCGGACCCATTCCCCAACTTTCCATCAATCCAGGTCGGAAGTTTTCTACAACTACGTCTGCGCTCTTGAGTAGCTCTTTAGCTAGATCACGACCACGTTCTGATTTCAAATCAAGTGTGACACTTTTCTTGTTGCGCCCCAAAGAGCGGTACCACAGTGACGTGCCGTCCTTGACCACCCGCCAGCCGCGAATAGGGTCACCCTTCGGGGGCTCAATCTTGATGACTTCAGCACCAAAGTAAGACAATATCGTCCCTGCAAAAGGGCCGGCCAGTAACTGACCCATTTCTATGACCCGCACCCCCTCTAAAGGCCGCTCGGCTTTACTCATACTAAAAAACCTCTTTTTTTTGTTGATCCAGATCCCGGCTAGGCTAGATTTCGCCTTATACTACAGCACCTGCGCCGTCAGCCAGCACGGTACCAAATGGTGTAACTCACGCGGGGAAGCAGCTACCGCTCTTGCGTATTGACTTAGCTACGCAAAATCGGGAAAATGCGCGCCTCTCGCGTCGGGAGTCTTTTCGGCGTATGCAGTGGCTACGTAGCTCAGCTGGTTAGAGCACAGCATTCATAATGCTGGGGTCGGTGGTTCAAGTCCACCCGTAGCTACCATTTTATTCTTTTATTTCATGCAGTTACAAATATCCTGACCAACTCTTCTGCTCCTTCATCAAGCTGGGGTTAGCTATGGGTTAGTTGGCGCTCGAATTTCGATCCCTCGTTTCATTTCGCCAGGACCATTATCCCATTTTCGTCGATCTCGCAGGGGTACCCTACCCCCACCCCCCACTTTTTGAATTGGGACCCCTATCTGCCTATGTATTACTAAAAGAGACGAATGAATTGCGCGAATCTGAAAACCGCCAGCGGACTACGTACTCTGCACGAATGCCTCATCTAACTCCTTATACAAGGCCAACGACTTGTCCGATTCTGTCTTGATGTTTTCATATAAGCTGTTAGCTATCACCCTTATTGCATGCTCCTCATTCTTATTCAGTTCTGGATAGCCGTAGTCACTGAAATTTTTGAGTATTTTGGCTTTTCTGACCTCAAACAGCTGGTCCTCGTCACGGCCTGCACAGACCATTGTCAATTGGCTTCCAAATCTGTTTCACAAAGTGGAATAGAAATCTTCCATCGGAAAACCGCGAAGCGCCTTGTGGAACTTATCCCCGGACTTTCGGGCGCACAGTGAGTGCGTTGCGGGAGTCCCTTAGGAAACCGGATTTCCTTCAAACGCAGGACTGCTTGCATCTACCGGCGACCACGCTTCTGCGGAGCAACTCCAAAAACTCGAATCGATTGTCACCCAGCTACTGTCATCCAGCGTACCGGCCTTTACAAAACGAAGAGTTGGCATTTCTTCCAGGTAACTAAGTAACTGAGAGCCGCACTCCGGGCAGAAGCCACGTGTCACGTGAGCGCCATCGGTGCCGGTAACTGTATAGGTTTTGAGTTCTCCCGCTGTCTCCACTTTTTCTGCAGGAATCATCAGTATCGATGCCTTACCGCTGCCCGTTGCCTTCTGGCAATCCTTACAGTGGCAATGATGCGCGGAAATTACATCGGCCTGGTCAAATTCATATCGGAAGCTTTCGCAGACACATCCGCCACAAGTCTTATCGTTCATTGTATTACACCCGCCACATTTCAAAGTCTCTTGCCGTATAGTACAGCAAGCCTTTCACCTGGCTATAGGTGAGTGATGAATATGGAACTTGAGCCGTGAACCGACGTGATTTGCTAAAACTATTGACCGCTGCATCGGTGCTGGTGCCAGGTCAACAATTGTTGGCACAGAAACCGCTTCGCGTGGTTGTTGCGGGCGCGGGGATAGTCGGTGCTTCTATTGCCTGGCATTTAGCGAAAGCGGGCGCGCTGGTAACGGTCATCGATAAAGAGGGCCCGGCCACGCACGCGAGTCGAGGGACATTCGCCTGGATAAACGCAACCTGGGCAAAACAACCACACAGCTATCACTCCCTCAATCAGGAGAGCGTTTCGAACTGGGCGAACCTTCAGCAGGCGCTGAATCTACCAGTGCGCTGGGGTGGATCAATTGAGTGGTTCGCCACCGAGGCACGCCAGAACAAACTGGCAGAGCAGATTGCCGAGCAAGCCTCATGGGGTGAAGCAGCGAGCATGGTAAACGCAGAGCAACTGCGTGCCATGGAACCCCATATTGATTTTTCCGGTGCCCAGAGAGCTGGCTACTCTGCCAACGACGGAACGGTAGATCCGGTAATGGCAACGAAACTGCTATTGCGCGCTGCCGAGAAAATGGGCGCTACCGTGAAGTACCCCTGCGAACTAACCGGGGTCAACCGCGGCAGCGGCAGGTTGACGGCGGTTGAAACCAGCCTGGGTTCGATAAGGGCGGACAGGCTCGTTTTGGCAACAGGTGCATCTCCGGATACCTGTAAACGATTTGCCGATATCGATATTCCGCAGCGCTCAACCCCGGGCGTGATCGCGATCTCAGCCCCCACACCTCGTTTGGTCAATCGAGTTATCGCTGCGCCCGGCGTGCACTTTCACCAACGTGACGACGGCCGCCTGGTACTAGGAGAGCAAGGAGGCGCGCCGCCAAACGAGGCACACGCCGAGCGTTTGTCGAACCGACCAAACCAGTTTCCAGCACCGGCCCTGGCGGCTGAGCACGCCGCCCGAATACTGGCTGTGGCAAAGCGCTTCGTACCTGAACTGCCCGATGTCCCTATTGAACAGGTGAACATCGGTTGGCGACCACTGCCCCTTGACGGCCATCCGGTACTAGGTGCATCACCCGCGCGCCGCGATGTCTATATTGCGCTGATGCACAGCGGTGTGTCTCTGGCCCCGATTGTGGGTCAACTAACCGCTCACGAGTTGCTGAACGATGCCGCCGTCGAGCGTCTCGAGACGTTTCGCCCAGGGCGCAAATTCGAGAATATAAAATGGTATTGAAACGCCGTTAGCTTGCCATACATTTTGTATCATAATGGAGAAACAACATGAAGATTATGCCATTCGGTGTAGAAATATGGATGAACGAATTCGAACAAATCTGCGAGCTTAATCTAGCGGAAACCTGTGTCGAGAGCCTAACAATCGCCGAGCTACTAGACCTGATTGGTGCCGATAACACTGCGCTGTCTGCACTACTGCCGATGAAAATGACTTATGGCGCCATTGCAGGCTCAAACCGATTGCGCGACGCAATTGCGGTTCTTTATGACAACATGCAACGCGATAACATTCTGGTTACTCATGGCACGATCGGTGCGAATTCCCTGGTCCATCAGGCGCTGGTTTCGCGGGGGGACCGGGTAATCGCGATTGTTCCAACCTATCAACAGCACTACTCGATCCCGGAAAGTATTGGGGCCAATGTACAGCTACTACAGTTGAGGGAGGAAAACGGTTTCCTACCCGATTTGGAAGAGCTCCGCTCTCTGGCCACTGAAGAGACGCAACTTATTGCGATAAACAATCCCAACAATCCCACCGGTTCGCTGATGGACAAAGCCATGCTGGAAGAAATCGCCGCTATAGCTCGCAATTGTGATTCATGGGTTTTGTGTGACGAGGTTTACCGAGGCACTAATCAGGAAGGTTCTGGCTTTACATCCTCGATTGTCGATGTTTATGAGAAGGGAATTAGCACAGCTGGCATGTCGAAAGCCTATTCACTGGCTGGCTTAAGGCTTGGCTGGCTCGCTGCATCGCGGGAAGTAATCGAAGCGGTCATGATTCATCGCGATTACAACACGATCTCAGTTGGTGTAATAGACGATTATTTTGCCGCCCTCGCTCTGGAAAATCTGGACAAAGTTATCGTACGCAGTCAGGACATTACCCGCGGTAATTTAGCAATATTATCTAAGTGGGTCGAGCAAGAACCACTGATATCCTGGGTACGGCCGCGATCCGGCACCACCGCACTACTAAAATATGAGCTGGACATGTCCTCCCGTGATTTCTGTATAAAATTGCTGGAGGATACCGGCGTGATGTTTACCCCCGGATCTGCTTTGGCGATGGAGGGTTATGTTAGGATCGGCTACGCCAATAATCCGGAGATATTGCGCTCAGGTCTAAAACGCGTAACAAAATTTCTAGTCGAAATTACTGCTCCGCCTGAATGACTAGAATATTCGGTTGTCGCGTAGTCATAATCCAATTAAGTCCCGAGTTTACTTTTGTGGTTCAATAGCTTGCCGATAGGCATCGAGAATGAGCCCATGAAAGTGATGCAACGCATGCTCTGTTGCGCTACCGCCTGCACTATCGACCACGTATCGCCCCGAATTAAATGCAGGCGTGCTCATACCGCGTTGCACGCTTTCTACCAGACCGATATCTTCAGGCTGTAAGACCTCATCTATAAACTTCAGCGCTTCCTCTTCTGCACTGTCGGGTGTCTCAGTTTCGAAAAAGAAATCAAAAACTTCATAGGTTTCACTCTCGTTGATTGGATAAAACCGCCACACCATGAAGTTTCCCCGCCCCGGATAACGCATCAGGGCGATATTGGGCCACAAAAACCAAACTGCATGATCGGTCACAGTTGCATTGGCAATATCGTAGGCGCTATTGTCCCCACTTAGCGCCTTGGCCATATGACTTGAATAGATTCCGTGAGTTGTGATCTGGTAGCTATCAACGTCGATTATCGAGCAAAACCCTCGATGGGCCACCTGACAATGGTTACACTCGAGAAAATTATCGACGACGGCTTTCCAGTTTGCTCTGATGCGGTAGCTTAGTCGTTTAGAAAAAGTTAGGCTCTCCAAATCGGGAGCATACTGCATTACTTCGGCGGCCAAATTCCCCGTTTGTTCAGACAGAGAGGTGGCTTGACTGTCGAGATTTACGAACACCAGATGGCAGAAAACTTCGACTTGAATCTGATCTAGAGAAATTTCCTCGAGATTGAAGTTTTCGACATATTCGGATCGCGGCGCATTGGTGAGCGTGCCGTCGAGATCGTAGCTCCACGCGTGATAAGGGCAGGTAATTCGTTTTGTTGTGCCCTCGCCGCTGAGCAACTCATGCCCGCGATGCTTGCACACATTGTAATAAGCCCTCAGCTCATCACGCTGATTGCGAAGTACTGCAATGCTTTGCCCCTCAATCTGCTGAGTGACGTAACTACCTTGCCCGCGCAGCTTTTCTTCGTGGCATAGAAACTGCCAACTGCGACGAAATATTTGTTCTCGCTCCAGTGATACATATTGGGGCTCTGTATAGCACGCCGTATTGATCGAGTGAGATCGACTTGCGACTGCGTCATACTGGCCTTTGATATGTTCAAAATCATCGGAAGATATTTTTAATCCAGGCATACAAGTGTCCCTTCAAGACATCTCGTAATGGTATCGAATTATTCGAGACTTTGCAGAATCAATTCATACTCCGCATACGCTTCGATGGCATCGCGAACCCACACATCTTCAGTTTGCACAGTCAATGTCTGGCTTTGCTCGGTATCTTGATCTAACTCTGGAGGGAAATACCTGTTCACCTATAGACAAGCCCTCTTCAAGTACGGCTCATTACGATAGCAAAGAATAACGTCACGGCATCTTCAACCCTGGCGCTACAAATCGTTTCTTCGGGAACAAAAAACGCCTCACCAGCGTTGAATACATGCCCTATGCCAGCCTCATCTCTGAGCTGGATTGACCCGGCTTGTACGTAGGCAAACTCGGCATAGGGAAAGGGACGCGCCTCTGAATCGAAGGCGTCACTTTGCCAGGTACCTGAAACAAACCGACCCGTGATATCTGTATAACAGATGTTTTCACGAGGTGCTCCGCCCGATGTCACCTTAAAGGGCGCAATAGTTTTCATGACGGCGCATGGCGCATCGGACCGGGGGATAATAATCGCTTCAACAGAAGGGGTTTCGGGAATGGGCTCTACAGGATTCTCCCAAATAACATAAAACTTGCGCAAATATCCCCGTTGATGCCACTGACAATCATAGCCCCTTGGAATAATAAACGGTTCCCCGGCGCTGGCCGTTTCCACAGACCCGGTTTTACTGTTCTTGATCTGCGCCTCCCCCTCGATCAGCCACATGAACTCGTCACAGGCGTAGGGACCCGATGTTTCAATCATGTCATCGGTATCCCACACGCCGATATAGAGTCCGAGGCCGTCGTCGGCGTAGTACTCGTGGCTATGTTGCGTGGGCAGCGCTGAGGTAAACAGTTCCTGACTTAACTCGTCAGTAGTCTGGCCAAAGCCATCGGGATTGGCACTTAAGCGGATAATGGTTTTAACGGTCATATTTCCCTCGAACCCGGAGGCGTATTAAAAAAAGCTTTCGTCTTGGCATGCACAGGCTCAAACTTTACGAAACTTTACCCAATCCTGTCGTTGTTTTACTTCCCTTTGTGGTCCAATGAACCAGTACCACAACAACCGGAGTTAGATATCATGTTACTAAAGAATGCAATCTCCAGTGCCGCAATAGTCCTTTGCATATCCATGCCGGCAGTCGCGGGTGCAGATGGACAGGGTCGAATGGATGGGGAAGAACGTTTCAGTCGGATGCAAAAGCATCTAGATTTAACGGATGAACAGATAACCCGCATACGTGAAATACGAGAAACGGGTGGCGGTCGTGAAGAAATCCGCGCTGTGTTCACCGATGAGCAACGAGAAAAAATAAAGCAACGCCGCGGGGACCGATCCGGAAAACACTCTGGCCCTCGTGGTGATCGGGGAGAAAAGCCAGAAGCCTAAGCAAAAAAGGGGAGCATTGCTGCTCCCCGAGACCTTTGTGAATAAAGGAAAAGTGATTACCTGTTAGAAGAATGAATCTCCTGACCAAGTGCCCGAGCGAGATTACCCTTCGCTACGCCGTAGCCTTTTCCAAGCTTGGTGGCGAATTCAAAGTCGCGAATGCCATCCTCGACATTGCCCACGCTGTAGTTCAACACGCCGCGATTGTTGTAGGCCAGATCGAGGTCGTAACCGCTTTCTACAGCCATATCACAGTAAGTGCTGGCGCTGTCATATTTAGCAGTTGCGACATATGCCACACACAGGTTGTTCAGGATCGGTGCCCGGTACAGAAGCATGGCACTGCGCGCCAGGGCGATCTCGAGCTTCTCGATACCAGCGGCATACTGGCCTGATTCGATATCACGGGTACCGTAAACCTCGCGGTCAGACGTCTTGAGTTGCATCGGCTCAGCAGCATGTGCTGTAGTCAGGCCAGTTGACAGCGCAGCAAGTACACTGGCAGCCAGGATGTTGGTGAAAGTAGTGCTGGAACGTGGACGTTGCTTGGACATGAGACTATCCTCCGGTGCGTTGGGTTGTAACATTCAGACACGGGTTGTCTGAGGTGATGAAGAATGCCCTGACCTGCGTGCATTGACCTGATGAATGCAGAATGTTTTGCTAAGGATTACCTAAGGCTTTGCTAACAACACACTTCACCCTGGGTGAACAGCACATAGACCCTGGCGGCAACCAGATTAATCGGCCGGACAAGGTAATACAGGTTGAGCCCAAGGCTATGGCCGTTTTATGTGTACTGGCAGGTAATCCGGGTGAAACCATTAGTCGGGAAGACTTGTTGGGCGCTGTTTGGCCGGGCCGGGTGGTGGTGGAAGAAACGCTTACGCGCGCTATTTCTCAACTGCGCACCGCCCTGCAGGACGATGCAACCAAGCCCCGGTATATACAAACCGTGCCAAAGCAAGGCTATCGACTGATTGCAGCGGTTGGTCAGATTCCCCGCCCCCACCCGGTAGATTCCCACGGCGATAATGCGGTCCAATATGAGTCCGCACCGGAACCACCATCCGGTTCGGAGTCCCAACGCGGCCTGCCCAGCTGGCAGCTCCCCGGTTTGGGGGTCTTCATCCTACTGTGTGCCGGCCTACTGTACTGGCTCAACGCCGGCCCCGTCACATCGACCGAAACACAGATCGCTGCCAACAAGGTTGCCGTGCTACCAGCCAAGCCTTCGGTTGCCGTTCTGCCGTTCCGGAACCTCAGCCCGGATGCCGAGGACGAATACTTTGCCGATGGTATTACCGAGGAGTTGTTGACGGCCCTGGCCAGTGTAGAAGGCTTGCGAGTACCCTCCCGCCGCTCTTCATTTGCTTTCAAAGGTAAAGCCACGGAACTAGCCACCATCGCAGCACAACTCAATGTCCGCCATGTCCTGGAAGGCAGCGTAAGACGATCGGGAGACACCCTGCGTATATCCGCCCAGCTCATTGATGTCGGCACCGATAGCACCGTTTGGTCACAACAATATGATCGCCGGTCAGACAGTATTTTCAAGGTCCAGGAGGAAATTACAGGCAACGTCATCAACGCCTTGCGCGGCACCTTACTTGGACAAGCAACGATCGAAACCCGTATTACCCGGTCCGACAACCTCGAAGCTTACAACCTTTATCTACAGGGGCAGTACTGGTGGATGAGTGGACAGGTCAGCAGTTGGTTTTACCAGGCCAGGGACGCTTTCGAGCGCGCCATCGAACTCGACCCGGAATTCGCCGCCGCCCACGCCGCTCTGGCCTATATTTACACCCGCTTCAATTTCCAGGATAACTATCTGCCAGCGGCCCAGGCCCGACCCCGCGCCGAAAAAGCTATCGAAGCAGCGCTGGCACTGGACCCTACTGCCGTCGACGCATACTTTGCCCGGGCGATTCTCGCTACCGCCGACGGTCGCTATGCCAGCGCCCATAAGGACCTCGACAAAGCACTGACACTACGCCCTAACAGTTCGACAGCCCATTACCTGTACTCTGAGGTGTGGCTTGCCGAAAACCAACCAGAGCAGGCCACTGCTGCAGCCGCAAAGGCCCTGGATCTAGATCCATTGTCACCCTGGGTAAACGTAAACATGGGCATTGTGTTGTTTTCGGTCGGTCAATGGAACCAAGCCATGGTGGCTGTGAACCGTGCTACAGGCATCGATCCGGATTACAGCTGGGCTTATATGTGGACGGCTGTGATTGAACACGCCCGTGGCAACCTCGCCGCCGCGGTCAAGGCCATGCACCGCTGTCTCGCTATCGATCCCGCCTCAGAAACCAATGCCGCGTATCTCGGCCAGCTGTACCTGGAACTGGAAGACACCACGAGGGCACAGCCGTGGCTGGAATATGCGGCTTCACTACAGGGGGATAGTTCATCATCGCGACTCTGGCGGCGCTATATTCCTCTCGTTTATGAGCAGCAAGATCCGGAGATCCTCCTTGATCTGGCCAGCGATAGTTCACCGCTTGAGACACCAACTTACAGCTTGGTCCCGGCAATACACGTGGCCCTGGTGAGCAGTGGTGGAGGCAGCGAGGGAATAGCCATACTCGAGTCTCTGCATCCCGCACTGCAGAGTGACAAACCACTAGTGGGGATACAGAGTGCCCGCACAGCGGTCGCTCTGGCGCAGATATACGGAGACCAGGAAAGAGGCGCACAGCTGATTAAGGCGAACTGGAGAGCGGCTGAACAATTTCCAGCTCTGCTCAGCTGGCTGGGCATCAATGTGGATTTGTTGGCTCTGGAAGGTCGCAACGAGGAGGCCATCAGCGCACTCGAGAACAGCTTCAAGACCGGCTGGCGAATCAACTGGTGGATGCTGGAACACAGCCCGTCGCTGATCCAGCTACGCGGTCATCCAGAGTTTGAAAACATCCTCACCTCTGCAAGGCTAAAAGCAGGCGACCAACGTCAACTTGTGCTTGAACTCGAGCGGCAGGGCGAACTGGGCCCGGTTCCCTTTTACGGTAACAACTAAGCGGTAGGGAGAAACTCAGATGCCTTGGCAAGACTGCTAGCCTATGGATGAACGCCTCACATTTCAGCAGAGCTTTCGATAAGCCAACGGAAGCATAGAATGCTACCTGCTAGCTACCTTCATCGAAGGTTTAGGTTGCTAATAATCACTTTTACCGTGGACAAACTTATGACAAAAAAACTGAATGCCGGCGATGCATTTCCTCTCACTGACCATTGATCTTTTTGGGAGTCCAGGTAGCCCTAGATTAGATTTACGTACAATTTATGCGTGACCTTGTGAAACAACTTCGCTTTTTTCCATCGATGCTATTCGTTGCGATTTCTATTTTTTCAGGAATCGACAGCAATGCGCAGCGGAGCGACTTCAATACACCTTTCGGAGCAGGTCTTGTCGAGAGCTTTGAATTGATCGCCTTGCGCAACGAATATGGCGACACGGGATGGGCTCCCGTGCGCAAGTGGGTAGAACCGGTTCGCGTGTTTGTTGATTCTCGCTCTGGACTTATCCACATACAAAAAAAGCTCGTCACTGCACATTTGGCAAACCTGGCCCGCATTACCGGACACGACATCCAAACCACAACTGATCAAAAAAAAGCTAACACTTTATTGGTATTTGACAGAGAAAAAAATCTGCGTTCTTTAGCCGATACGCTGATGCCAGAGGCGCAGTTGACTAACAAGTTTTTGAATAAAAGCGTTTGCTTCGCTACTTTTTATCTCAACAGTGATTCGTCCATCCGCAAGGCAGTGATTATCATTCCGGTCGACAGAGCGCGGGCGCGAGCCAAGCTGCCCACATGCGTGATCGAAGAACTCACTCAGATTATGGGACTGGTCAACGACTCAGACAAAGTGTTCCCATCTATTTTTAACGACAAAAGTATAGATGAACAGCTCAGTCAACACGATATCCGACTGCTCAAACTTCTGTACCACCCCACGGTGAAGGCTGGCATGAGCCGTGAGCAGGTTATGCCTGTTATAAGGGGGTTGGTCCGCACACTGTAATGGGTTATCCATGTCACGCAGCTACCCAACACAGCTTATGGCCTCTGGGGGAGTACATGCCACTGCTGGATGAAGACCAGATTCGCGCGCAGCTGACTGAAAGTCTACGCCAGCACATGGCCGGCGCCGACATGGCCAGCTTCCCGTCCCACATTGTATTTGGAATACCGGTAGACACAGTGGTCAATAAAGCCAACAAGGATGCGATGTGTTAGCAGTACGTATACGTCAGACTATAGAGGGCTAAGTCCGTCGGGGGAGATAAATATGAAAATTTTGCTAACTTGCCTACTGTCGACCTCGCTGTTAATCAGCGCGGGGGTTCAGCCTGCCCGATGGTAACGTCGACCGCGGAAGAGAGGTGTTTGTCAGTTTGCAGTGCAATGTCTGCCATTCCATTCGCTGGAACCCAATCCACGCACCAGATACCGTACAGTAACCCTATCTTCCACAATCAGAAGAATTGGCTAATTGCACTGGCAGTCATTCACTTGAGCGGAAGATTGCTCTAATCTGGCCTATTGTCGGCTTGGCAACACCTTCCCTACCATAAAATTATTATAAAGGACTCGCGTATGAACTATTTTGTCACTGGCGCAACCGGATTCATTGGTCGATTTCTCGTACCCAAACTGCTGGACCGCGGAGCCACTGTTTACCTGCTGGTGCGCCCAGAATCGATGTCGAAAATAACGGGACTACGTGAACTCTGGGGTGCTGACGAAGAGCAAGTCATCGCAGTGGAAGGCGACTTGAGCCGACTCAGGCTGGGTGTAAAACCCGCCTGGATTAAAAAACATGCAGGTAAGATCGAACACTTTTTTCATCTGGCGGCGATCTATGACATGAAGGCTGACGCCGAGAGCCAGCGGATTTCTAATGTAAACGGCACCAAGCAGGCCATCGCCCTGTCCAAAGCGCTCAAGGCCGACTGCTTCCACCAGGTCAGTTCTATTGCCGCCGCTGGATTGTATGAAGGGACTTTCACAGAGGACATGTTCGAAGAAGCCGGCGCGATGGATAACCCATATTTCCTCACCAAACACGAATCTGAAGGTCTGGTCCGCGCAGAAACCAAAATGAACTGGCGCATCTATCGCCCGGGCATGGTCGTCGGACACTCCCTGACCGGCGAAATGGATAAGGTCGATGGTCCCTATTATTTCTTTGAGACGTTGAAAAACCTGAGCTCTGTAGTGCCGGAAGGCTTGCCCTTGCTGATGAGCAAGGCCGGACTACTCAATATCGTGCCGGTAGACTATGTCGTAAACGCCATCGATTATCTGGCGCACGTACCGGATCACGACCAAGAGTGCTTCTTTATCACCGATCCCGACGGTATCAGGGTAGGCGATTTGCTAAAGGTGCTTACAAAAGCGTCTGGTGGTCCCGGGCTCAAGACAATCAACTCGCGCTTACTGGATTCAGCGACAAAGCTCGCGGGGAAAAGCATCGGCCGGCTGTCTCCAGTGAAAGCTCTGGGCGAAAAAATGGTTGCTCGCATGGGGATACCGCCGCAAATCGTCGGGTATATCAACTACCCAACCCATTTCGATTCAACGGTAACTCGCAGCCTGTTAGCCAAAGGCGATATAGCGTGTCCACCATTTGAGGATTATGCACCGGTGCTCTGGGATTACTGGCTACATTTTCTGCGCCCCGATTCAAAGTCCCTGATTTCTGAGGTGGATGGGCTATTCAACCAAATCGTGGGACGGCCAACACTGGCCGCAGTGCGGCGCAAAGTGAAAGGCAAGGTCGTGGTTGTCACCGGGGCCACCTCAGGCATTGGCAAGGAATGTGCCCTGCGTTTGGCGCAGGCGGATGCCACGATCATCCTGGTGGCACGGACGGTGGAGAAGCTCGACGAAACCCTCGTAGAAATCGCCGAGAAAGGTGGCACTGCCCAAGCTTATTCCTGCGATGTATCCAGCGCTAAAAATTGCGACAAACTGGTCTCCGATGTACTGCGGGATCATGGCAGAGTGGATATCTTGATAAACAATGCCGGACGCTCCATTCGTCGCTCGGTACGATACAGCTATGACCGCTTCCATGATTTCGAACGCACCATGCAACTGAATTACTTCGGCGCCCTGCGCTTGATCCTGGGTTTTCTGCCGGGCATGGAGGAGAAACAGAGCGGTCAGATCATTAACATCTCCTCGATAGGCGTATTGACCAGCCCTCCACGCTTTTCTGCCTATGTGGCATCCAAGGCCGCCTTGGACGCCTTCAGCCTTTGTGCAGCACCGGAATATGCTGCCGACAATATAGATTTCACTACCATCTATATGCCACTGGTACGCACCCCGATGATCGCTCCAACCAGCCTGTACAAGGCTTTTCCGACACTTTCTCCGGAGCAGGCGAGAGACCTGGTGATCAAGGCTATCATTTCTAAACCCAAGCGCGTTTCCACCAAGCTTGGTGTGGTTGGGGCTGTCGCCCAGTCAACCATCCCCTCGGTGACGGAGGCTTTTTTAAGCCAGGCTTACGCCCTATTCCCAGATTCCGCTGCCGCACGCGGCCTCAGCGAGGAAGAGGCGGCGCTGGAGAAGCAGAATGTCCCTTCAACGCGACTGGCACTGGCCCAGAAGTTGTTCTCTCAGGTGTGGCGAGGCGTGCACTGGTAAGGCAGTGGTAGGAAGGGATTGATAAAGTTGATCGAAGCAGAAGGCTGGAAAAGAGTCGCGATCAAAGGAAGTCATCACCAATTCAAGCACCCCGCCAAAGCTGGCCGAGTCACTATCCCACACCCCAAAAAGGATTTACCAATAGGAACGGTTAACAGCATCAAAAAGCAAGCTAGGCTGTAATTGCTCGGACTTCTATGGAGAGCAAATCATGAGATACGCAGCAGTAGTGCATCACGACGAGGAAAGCGCTTACGGGGTCACCGTACCCGATCTGCCAGGATGTTT
>JBLHKV010000071.1:0-14695 GCA_047618115.1 Halieaceae bacterium
TGAGCCCTTAAAATAAAACGGCGGCAACAGCAGGAACTGGGTTACACCGTGTGCAATACCTTGTTCAACTTGCAATACCGCATCTGCAATCGCCGACGCACAAAGCCCCAGCGTCATGACATTCTTGGGCACTCCGCTCGCAATTATTGCAGAAATTGCGTCAGTCCGCTCATGCAGCCCGATTGACGCACCTTCCCCGGTTGTTCCAAACAACGTGACACCATTGGCACCGCGCGCAAGCATTGCCTTTGCATGTGCGCAGAAAAGATCAATATTCAGGCTACCGTCATTGTTAAACGGCGTCAGCATAGCTGTTGAAATTCCGAAATGTGCGATAGGGCTCTCCGTCCTTGTCATTCTCACATTGCCGCCAGAATCGATCTTAAGAGTACCGGCTGCACGTTAACAGTCAACGTAACATGTTAAACTATAATCAATTAGAAACCTACAAGCAATTAGCAGCTGCAGAATCGAAAAGGACGTTAGGCTCGATGCTCAGAGGGTGTCCGACATGGGAGCATCGATGTGAAATCAGAGACATCCCTAACCATAAAGGGCGTTGCCGTCGAAGACACGCTTGTTGGGACGCTGCGCTCAGCAGATATGACTGGCGATTTCGGCGAACAACTTAAACAGGACGGCTACCTGTTTTTGCGAAATCTACATGACCCAGCCAGGGTTGAGGCTGCAAGGCTAGAAGTGTTGACGCGCCTGGGTGAGATAGGCGAAGTGAGCCAGCCGTTCGAAAATGGAATTGCATCGAACACGTCCCGGCGGCGCGAGATCTATCCAGGCTCCGCAGATCTTGGGGTTTTTTGGCGATCCGTCAGCGACGGCGAGGCTGTGCGAGCTGTCATCAACGGGCCCCGTATAATCGCAGCAATGAGCCGTCTATTTGAGGAACCCGCTAGCCATTTCACATTCGCTTGGCTGCGTGCGATGATTGCGGGGCGCGCAAGCCCGCTGCATATCGATCACCCCTATATGAATCGTGGATCACAGAGACTGGTAACGTGTTGGAGTCCGCTTTGCCCGATCGATCTCAGCGACGGGCCGCTCTATATTCTAGAGAACTCTCACAATTGGGCGGACATTCGAAGGCGGTTCGAAGGGCACGACGTGGATCGCGATCCAAGCCGTCCCGGGCATATTGAAGAAAGTCCGATGGCATTGGCCCAAAGCAAGAACAGTAGACTTCTGACCTCAGACTTCAGCTTGGGTGACTGTCTCATCTTTGGGATGTTTACCGTCCATGGTTCCTTTGACAATAACTCGCGAAACGGCCGAATCAGATTGTCGTGCGACACACGATTTCAACCCGCTGCCGAGGCAATGGATGAACGGTTTAGCGGCCCAAATCCACTGGCGCATGGTGGCCTCGGGTATGGATGTTTATCAGCCTCGCTGCCAATGACTGAATCCGGCGCTTTGCGCTGATCACCCGCTAAAGGAATGAATCTACAGTGAAGGGAATCGTACCGAGTCTGAACACACCGTTTCTGGAAGATGGGTCTGTGGATCATGTATCCCTGCGCAGATTGGTGAACTATACCGTCGATGCGGGCTGTGGTGGAATGCTTGGATTGGCAGTGGCCGGTGAGCATTCTACTTTGACACTGGAAGAAAAACGTCGGTTTATCGAGACAGTTACAGACACCAATGCTCAAAGGATTCCGTTTGTCATCAGTGTCACAGCAGACGACCTGGCCGTCAGTGTGGAATTAGCGAAACTGGCCAGTTTCGCCCAAGCCACAGGTATATGCGTGCAGCTCCCTGCTGCATTAACACGCCTCGAACGTCTGGATTTTCTTCAGGAACTGTCGCGCCATGCACCGGGATTCCTGATGGTGCAAGATCTAGATTGGACCGGAGGCGGCCTGGCGTTAGATGAGATTGTGTCTCTATTTAATACTGTCGAAAAATTCAGCTGGCTCAAGATCGAGACACAACAAGCCGGTCAAAAATATTCGGCGGTATTGAAAGCGACCAATCACAACTTGAATGTCTGCGGTGGGTGGGCTGTCACCCAACTGATGGACGCCATGGCGCGTGGGGTCCACGCGTTCATCCCGACCGGCATGGAGCCCGTCTATGTTGCGATTGACACGCTATACAAAAATGGGGAAATCGACGCAGCGCGCACGCTGTTCGAACGTGTGCTGCCGATTTTAAATTTTTCAAACCAACACATCGATATTAGCATTCAGTTCTTTAAAGAACTCCGGAAGGCGGAAGGTCTGTTTGACACTGCAGTCTGCCGTATCCATAACAGCTTCGATGCAGTCCAACAGCGCGAAGCAGCGCATGCCCTGAAATTGGCTTTGTCCTTAAGCAGGGACACGTAGCCACAATACCGAATAGGATGGATGGAAATGACCCAGTTGCTTGGCAAAGATCAACATACCTATAAGCCGGTTCCAGACTGGGCGAATTTGCCGCCCGAGTTAGTGCTAGGTGATGTTGCGGGTATTGCAGTGGATGATAAAGACAGGGTCTATTTGTTCAATCGTGGCAGCACACCCATTGTCGTTCTAAGCCAAAATGGCGACGTATTGTCGACGTGGGGCCAGGGGATATTTGAAAACCCTCATGGCGCATCTATTGGGCCGGACCAATGCATCTACCTGACAGACAATTTCGATCACACAGTTCGAAAGTTTACTCTTGATGGGACATTATTATTAGAGATCGGAACGCCCGGAGTGAGCTCGGGTTTCATGAGTGGCAAGCCGTTTTGCAAGTGCACCCATTCGGCTGTTTCGTCCTCCGGCGATATTTTTGTGTCCGATGGATACCAAAACGCATGCATCCATAGATTTGATCCCAAGGGAAGACACCTAAGTAGCTGGGGCTCTCCCGGTTCCGGGCCTGGCGAGTTCAATCTTCCCCATAATATTTGCTGCGACACAGATGACTGGATCTATGTGGCGGACCGGGAAAACTCCAGAGTCCAGGTATTTGATGTGAACGGACGTTATGAGACGCAGATCAATAACATGCATCGACCCAGTGGGCTGGCAATCACACCGGGCACATGCCCGGACTGTATTGTTGGCGAATTGGCGTCTTATTTGGAAGTAAACCAAAACTATCCCAATCTTGGGCCATTTGTTAGCGTGATGGATCAACAAAGCAATTTGGTGTCACGGCTAGACACCGGAAAAGGACCAGGACTGGAACCGGGTCAATTCATTTCTCCCCACAGCATTGCCTTTGACAGTGTCGGAGATCTATATGTCGGCGATGTTGTGGATGCCGATTGGGATAGAGTTATGCGCGACCGAGAGAAACCCAAGCAACCGAGGCGATTTCAAAAATTCGAAAGATTGAAACGAGATGGGCTTTGAATTGAACGAGTAGAGCCCATTTTTTATTTAGGCGTACCTTGCTTATTGCATCCGTCTTGTTACGACCGCGCGAGCAACCACCCCCGCGGCACAACCGAATGCCAGACCACCTGATAACTCTCCACCACATTTTCCGGTCCCACCCGTATTCCCAGCAACACCACCCAGGAGGCCACCTGTTCTCCCAGCAGGGATAATATGCAGGCCCTGGCAATCGCCTCCCCTTGCGCATACGGCTGCTTAGCGCCAATCCCTTTTATCATTCCGCCGTGCGCAAGCTCAATGGCAACTTCATTCACGAGATCAACCGCGGTCATTGGTAATTGCCTGCCCGCCGCCTTTAGTGCAGTCATCGCTGCGATAGCCGGCTCGTCCCACACAGCGAACAATCCCGTTATGTCCGGGTTCGCGCCGGAAATCCCTCGGTATTACGACGCGCTGTCTCCCAGTAATCCGTGGGCTCGATGGTCAGGTGTTCGAGGCCGGTGATCCTCAATGCCTCGGTTAGCTCGGTCGCGGCTTGCTGCAGGATCGAGGTTTCGTCGACTTGTGTGGGGCGGCGGTTGCGCAGGAATACTTTGCGATCGACGATGACGGTATCCACATCCGCTGCGTTGGCAAAATGCGCCAAGCGCGTGACCGGCATATTCGGCGGCCAGAGATGGAGTTTGCGCATATCCACTAGAACGATGTCGGCCTTCTTGCCGGTCTCCAGAGAGCCGAGATCACTGTCCAGGCCCAGCGCACGGGGGGCGTCGATAGTAGCCATCTCCAGTACTTTGCCCGGCGGCATATAAGAGGGGTCGCGGAAATGGCGGCGGTGATAGTGCATACACTGCGACATGTGGCGGAACATATCGAAGCCGCGGTCCGGCGCACCCGCATCTGAGCCGAGGGCCACAGTCACACCTGCCTCGATCAGTTCCGGCGCCGAGCAGCGGCCATAGACCGACATAATAGCGCTAGGATTGTGAACGATGTTCGCGCCAGTTTCGGTTAAAGCCTTGAAGTCGGCTTCAGTAAGGTCGACACTGTGCGACAGCAAAGCGAATGGGCCGAGTACCCCCAGCTTGCGGGCAAGGTCAATGGAGCCATTGCGGTGACCATCCTGAGTGAACAGAACACCCGTGCGGTCGCGTAGATTGGCCACGGCCTCTGACATGGTGGTGATTTCAGCACTGCTAGCCGCCATGTCGTCCGAGTTGTAGACAGGCATAATCAGGCAAATGCCGGTGCGGCGGCCCAGAATATCGTTATGCCGGTGGATTAGATCCTCGCTGACTTCCAACTGGCGTTCGAATGTCAGGGCGATATCCGCGTTGTCGCACTGTGCACTGTCGTCTTCAATGCGCCGGAACTGTTGCGGTAATGGCAGCCGCCCTGGCCCGACCGCCAGCATTGTGCGCAAGCCAGACTCTCGGGTCGCTGCGCAATGCGCATCGCCGAACGCCGGGTCATCGGTGCGATAGATATCGGCACCGCCACCCAGCAGCGTCACGCAGGTGGTGACGCCAGCTTTTAACCGCTCTAGTTAGTGCCAGTCGCGCCTCAGCACGCCAGAAATCCACCGATGAGCCGCGTGCATAAATCTGCTCGCAGGCGTCGAACCAGGCAACTCTGTCACCCGCCGCAAGCGAGCGTATCAAGCTGTGTCCAGCATGGGTCGACTCTGGGTATAACGCCGTCCTGCATGACGAAGCGCCCGTCGATGACCACAGTGCGCACCTCGTGACCGGAGCCATTGAGCATCAGGGTCTGGATCGGGTCGATCACTTGCCCCATCGCCGCTGCATCGAGATCGATAACAATCAGGTCGGCCCGCGCGCCCGGTGCCAGCCTCCCCAAGTCGTCGCGCCCCAGCGCATTGGCGCCGCCCAGAGTCGCGGCGTCATAGAGGTCCTCGGCTCGCACGGCCTGCGCATCGGCGTCGACGACGCGGGCCAGTATCACACCTAATTGCATATTCAGAATCATATCCGGTGGGTGGGTGTCGGTGCCCATACCAATGTTGATTCCCATGTCTCGATATCGCCTGAACGATTGCAGTGCCATGCCATGGCGTGCCATCACCAGTGGGCAAGGCTGGCACCGGAATCGCGGATGATTTCCAGATCGGGTGCCTGGTGAGTGCCGCCGTTGACCCATGATACAACCGTCAAGTGAGGCAGAATCGCCCGTTCCGATAAGAAATCCAGGCTTGCCAGCCATTGCGGTGGGCTCATGCCATGAAGTCGAAGCACCACCTCGTATTCGAATAGCGACTGGCAGCAATGCAGCCTTATCGGAACGCCGTGGTCACGGGCGACGGCAGCGGAGCGGCGCAGCAACTTTGGCGTGCAGGTCTCGATTCGATCCGGCGCCAGCATGGTACGAATAAGGCCCCCGGCCGTGCCCTCGAAGTCGCGGCAGAAGCATTCGGCATCGGCAAGTCCAGCGAGCCCGCGCTGCTCATCGAAGTATTGATCTAGCGTACCGTCTGCGCGCACGACGTTATTGCCGCTGCGGTAGGCTGGACCCAGATAGACGCGCAGACCGAGATCATCATCAGCCGCAGCGGCAAATTCGTTCCGGGTCTCGGCCCATTCGCGGTAGAACAGCGAGCTGATTGGCAGCGCTGTGGTGATGCCGTTGCGGATCAGCCGAGCGAAGGCATAGCGCTTTTGCCAGGCGATCTCCTCTGCCGAATACATCTCCCTGGGTGTTGCCATGTAGTCAGCAGGCCAGACTCGGCCCTTCTGCCAGGCTGGCTGATTATCAAATGCCAACACTGTGGTATCTAGGTCTGCCAGCGCGTCTAAGTCAATAAAACCCGGGCCAATCAGAGCCTGACCACAATCGACCCGCCGGGACACTTCGCCCTGGAAGTCATGGCCGATAAAGGTAATCTCGCCATGCTCGAATACCACTTCGCCGTTCTCGTACAAAACATAGTGGCCGTCCTCATGGCCAACCACCCAGCGGGCGCTCATCAGCACCGGGCCCGGAGTACCGTTGCCTGGCATGTCGATACCTGGCATTTCGTTCTCTGTCATTACGGCGACTCGATAAGTGGATTGCCATCGCGTGCGACAACGCGGCCGCGCTTGATCACCAGTTTGCGGGGCGGGTGGCTGACCACTGCATGGGTCACTGCCTCAGCGTTAACCAGTACCAGGTCAGCAATACAGCCTACCTCCAGACTGTAGTCCGCCGACTACTTCGGCACCATTGCGCAATGCGGTCTCCATCAGTTCCAATGTGCCGGGGCGGATAATCAGACCCGACTGCGGGAAGGCGACGATCTCGATGTCTACAACGTCGCGCAGAACATCTTGCGTGGCAGCCACAACCTCGAAGCCGGCCAGGCCGATCTCGGTGTCTATATCTACATGGCTGCGGATCGCGGTGGAACCGTGTCCGAGCGACAGCAATGCCTGCCGCATGGATTGCCGCTGCGGGTCAATGTCCCACTCTGTTTTCAGTCGGCGCTCTGTCTCGATCTCGTCGATCAGCTGGGGCCCGGCCTGATGCGGCCGCCAGCCCATTCCCCACAATGACTTGTCGAGGTGTGTGTGCGCCTCGACTAGACCGGGTAGTAATATCGCTCCGGCTCCGTCCTCGATGGGGCACACCTTCTGCGGTTATTCCAAGCGCGCAACGGCTGATGCGACCGCCTCTGATCAGCATGTCGGTCGCAGGTGCGCCCCATGGGCGGATGTTGCGGATCAGCAAATCCTGAGTCATCGCGAGACACTGCCTGAGACACAACCGGTTTTTTCGACCTCGTCGACGTCGTGCTCAAAATTGATACCGCAATCGACCATCGCCTGTGCGATAGAGAGATCGCAAAGATTGATCACAAACTCGCCTGTCTCCTGGATGTTGGTCAGGGTGTCCTTGACTAGGCCATCTGGCTTGTTGCCAATACCGAGAATGGCGATTGGTGGTTCCTGCGCGAAGACATTAAAGAAGCTCATCGGTGCCGCATTCGACAGCCCGGAGGTCGATACCGTGGTCACCAGCGCAATAGGGCGTGGGGCGACGAAGCTGCACAGCAGACGGTAGCGCTCCTGCGCGGGCAATTCCCGAAAATCAAATTCCAAGAAATCTCTCCTTCAAACGGTTGCAATGGTCAAGGCAGTCAAGCGGCTTTCTTCAATCGCATGGCAAGCCACCCGTGCGCCGCTGACGGTGTCCCGTAACTCGGGAGCCTCGTGCTGACAGCGATCGTTGGCGAATGAACAGCGCGGGTGAAAGGCACAGCCCGATGGTGGATCGATGGGGTTGGGCACTTCACGTGCTACCGGCTGGCGGTCACGCCGTGCCATCGTGATATCTCGGATGGTATCCAGCAGCAGCCGCGTATAGGGGTGCTGCGGGGCAGCGAAAATCTTGCGCACCGGTCCGCACTCAACCAGCCAGCCCAGATACATCACGCCGAGGAAATCAGACATAAAGTAAACCACCGCCAGATCGTGGCTGATGAAGAGATAGGTCAGCCCCAGCTCGCGCTGCAGGTCTTTCATCAGGTTCAGGATCTGCGCTTGCACTGACACGTCCAGCGCTGATGTCGGTTCATCGCAAACTAGGAAATCCGGGTTTGACGAGATTGCGCGGGCAATAGATATACGCTGGCGCTGGCCACCGGAGAACTCATGCGGGAACTTGTCACCATCACCGGGGTGCAGGCCCACCAGCTCCAGCAACCGACCGACCTCGCGCGCCATGCTGGCACGGTCGACCAGCATATCGAAGCTGCGCAGCGGCTCGGCGACGATGTCGCGCACGCGCCAACGCGGGTTCAGACTCGCAGAGGGGTCCTGAAAGATCATTTGCATACGCCGTCTGATCGCCGCTGGCTCACCGGCCGGCTGGTCTGTCAGGTCGGTGCCATCGAAGTGGATCGAGCCGCTGCTCGGCTGATACAGCCCGACTACAAGGCGCGCAACCGTAGATTTGCCGCACCCAGACTCGCCTACCAAACTGTAAGTAGTGCCGCTCGGAATATCCAGATTCAGCCCGTCCACCACGCGCAGATGTTGCACTGGCTGCAGCCACCATGGGCACTGATTTGTTAAGTGGTTTGAGTGACCGCCCCATTATAGTTGAGGTTGCATAAGGCCAAACAAGGGCTGAATCCGACCCACTAAAAAGTACTCCCATAAGGGCATTGTTATTGGCAGTGCTTTGGATGGCACGCTTTTCTAAAACAACCGACCCTGCATAGGCTCGTCACTCTGCACTGGTACATGCCATTGATATTCATTAAAATCTAGTTTATCTTTTGAAAACAATACGCCCTCACTTTCCAAGAGCTGTTTTTGATTCCCTGCTTCAGTTTGATGGCTTATTTTTCCCTGCGAGTTGATAACGCGTTGCCACGGCACATCGTCGGAACAAGCAGACAGCGCCAAACCTACCCAGCGTGGAGCAGACATTTGAAAATCTTCCGCGCTAATAGCCTCAGGCTGAGGGAGTATTTTTGCGATTTGCCCGTAGGTGGCTACCGATCCGTAAGGAATCTTGCGTACTAGAATCCAGACTTGTTCGAAATAGACCTGCTTATCAGGGGGTGCACATAGTTCATGATGAGTAGTCTATTCCCTTTCTCAGCTTGCACCTAAACAACTTAGTTACCTGGGACTTCAGCTGCGTTTGCATCGTGTATCCTCCCCTTCATGCAAAAACACTACGATGCCATTATTTTGGGTGGCGGCGCGGCTGGCTTGATGTGCGCCTGGCAGGCAGGACTGCTCGGTCAGCGGGTCTTGGTGCTCGAAATAAGTAAAAAAATTGGCCGCAAAATCCTAATGTCCGGTGGTGGGCGTTGTAACTTTACAAACCTTTATGTCGAACCCGATAACTTCGTTTGCCCCAATCCGCATTTCGTAAAATCAGCTCTCAATCAGTACACCGCGTGGAACTTTATTAGTAGCGTACAAGCTCACGGTATTGCTTACCATGAGCGAGATCACGGTCAGCTTTTTTGCGATGGCAAGGCCCGAGAGATTGTCGATTTACTTCAAACCGAGTGCGACTTGGTAGGTGTGGAAATTGTTTTGGAATGCTCCATCGATAAAATCTATTTTGATGTGATCAGCAATAGCTACCGACTGCGTACCAGCCTTGGTGCTGTTGCTTCGAACGCGGTGGTTGTGGCAACGGGTGGTCTATGCATACCGACTATGAATCCAACTCCGTTTGGATACGAAGTAGCTAGGCAATTCGGACTCAATGTGCTGCCATTGCGAGCAAGCCTTGTCCCCTATACATTTACAGGGCAGCTTAAAGACATGTTTGCTCGGCTTTCCGGTAATGCGATTCCGACAATAATTAAGGCAGGTAAAAACAGTTTTAGAGAAGCTTTGTTGTTTACTCATCGAGGCCTTAGTGGTCCGGTAGTCTTGCAAATATCAAATTACTGGCAGCAAAGTGATCCGATTCATGTCGATCTACTCCCCGATGTCGCCATGTCCAGCGCTCTGCTAGAAGCCAAGCAGAATCAACCCAAAAGTTTGGCCAGAACTGTTATCGCACAGTTGTTGCCAAAAAATGTGGTTTTGGAATTTGAAAAATTATGGTGGCCAAACTATCAGGATCAGCCGTTAGCCGATTGGCCAAATGCGCAGATTGAACGAGTGGGGAATTTGTTTAATGGTTGGGAGATTGTTCCAGCTGGTACAGAAGGCTACCGCACTGCGGAAGTGACTCTAGGCGGTGTGGATACCGACGAGATATCATCCAAGACCATGGAGGCAAAGAATCAGCCAGGATTGTACTTTATTGGTGAGGTGCTTGATGTGACCGGACACTTGGGTGGCTTTAATTTTCAGTGGGCCTGGTCATCAGCGTATGCCTGTGCCCAATCTCTGGCAAAAAAGAGCTCGTAGCGCCATCTAGAACGGTTGTTTTCACAGCAGTCATGGTATTGAGCAACGAACGAGCTCAGCGTGTAAAGAACTCATACTTGATGCAACAAGAGCCGCCCCAATCGGGGCGGCCCAAGCTTACCTGCTTAAGCTAGCAAATCAAATCGATCTGCGTTCATCACCTTCGTCCACGCGGCGACGAAATCACGTACGAATTTTTCAGCATTGTCGTCCTGGGCATACACTTCTGCATAGGCACGCAGAATTGAGTTAGAGCCAAAAACCAGATCTGCACTTGTAGCTGTCCATTTAACATTGCCAGTGCTGCGGTCGCGAATTTCATAGTTGCTATCAGAACCAACGGGATGCCAACTATTGCCCATGTCAGTCAGGTTAACGAAAAAATCATTCGTTAATTGTCCTTCACGATCAGTGAATACACCGTGCTTTGAACCACCGTGGTTCACACCCAGCACGCGCAGACCGCCTAACAACACAGCCATCTCTGCACCAGTCAAACCCAACAGCTGTGCTCGATCGAGCATTAACTCTTCAGGGCCAACTGAATACTGCTGCTTTTGAAAATTGCGAAAACCGTCAGCCAATGGCTCGAGAACCGAGAAACTCTCTTCATCTGTCATCTCATCGGTGGCATCCCCTCGTCCCGACACGAATGGAACTGCGACCTTTTGACCAGCAGCTTTAATGGATTGCTCGAGACCAACATTACCCGCAAGCACAATTACATCAGCTACAGATGCGCCAGTATCGGATGCTATTTGCTCCACTACCTTGAGCACTTTGCCTAGACGTTCCGGCTCATTACCGACCCAATCCTTTTGTGGAGCCAAGCGAATTCTCGCACCATTTGCACCACCACGCTTGTCAGAGCCGCGGTAGGTTCGAGCGCTGTCCCACGCAGTTGCGATCATGTCTGCAGCTGACAATCCACTGTCAGCGATTTTCGCCTTAACCGCATCTACGTCGTACGAGGTTGAGCCAGCAGGAATTGGATCCTGCCATATCAAATTTTCGGCAGGTACATCTGGGCCGAGGTAGTTAACTTTTGGACCCATGTCACGATGAGTGAGTTTGAACCAGGCACGAGCGAATGTGTCTGCAAAATACTCTGGATCAGCTATGAATTTCTGGCAGATCTCGTTATAGATCGGATCGACTTTCATTGCCATGTCGGCATCAGTCATCATGGGCATTTGACGCGCTGATGGGTCAGATGCATTGACCGGTCTGGCGTCTTCTGGCATATCAACTGGCTTCCACTGATTCGCTCCGGCAGGCGATTTTGTCAGCTCCCAATCGTAGTTGAACAGATAGTCGAAATACCCCATATCCCACTGGGTGGGGTTTTTGGTCCACGCACCCTCGATGCCTGACGTAAACGCGTTCGCCGCCTTCGCATCATGACCTGCGTTCGCCCAACCGAGGCCCTGCCCTTCTACGCCGATGCTTTCCGGCTCTGAACCGATATTATCGATATCACCCATGCCATGCGCCTTACCCACTGTATGACCACCGGCAGTCAGCGCCGCTGTTTCTTCATCATTCATCGCCATACGCGCGAAGGTTTCACGTACGTGCTTCGCTGTACGAGCGGGATCAGGATTACCGTTTACGCCTTCTGGGTTAACGTAGATCAAACCCATGTGAACCGAGGCTAACGGGTTGTACATCGTTGATGGCTCGTCAAGGTCTTCGTATCGGTTCGCACTGTCAGCCAGCCATTCGTCTTCGAGTCCCCAGTTGACATCAGTCTCTGGGCCCCAAATATCTTCGCGGCCAAAACCAAAACCAAAGGTCTTCAGACCCATGGACTCGTAAGACATGTTGCCCGCCAGGATGATCAGATCGCCCCACGATAAAGCGTTGCCGTATTTCTTTTTCGCAGGCCAAAGCAGACGACGCGCCTTATCAAGACTTGCGTTGTCCGGCCACGAATTCAGCGGAGCAAATCGTTGGTTGCCCGAACCTGCACCACCACGGCCATCTCCCATACGGTATGTACCTGCTGAATGCCACGCCAGGCGAATCATCAGACCGCCATAATGGCCCCAGTCTGCTGGCCACCATTCTTGGCTATCGAGTAACAACGCCTTGACGTCCGCCTTAACCGCTTCATGATCGAGTGCTTTAACCGCTTCGCGATGGTCATAGTCCAAGTCCATCGGGTTAGTGCGTGCACCGTGCTGATGCAGGATGTCAAGATTCAGCGCATTTGGCCACCATTTGGTAACCGGATTATCTGTTGACGTGTTACCGCCATGAGCAAATGGGCATCGCCCTTCAATTTCAGCATTCATTCAGAGTCTCCTAATATTGAGTTGTACGTTGTGTTGATGGTGTTGTTGTTACTACGATTTATGTGTCACTGGCAGATGTGTCCTGACAAGCTGGACAAACCCCCCAATAAGTCACTTCTGCTTCGTCAATTTTGTACCCATGGTCATGCTCTGCTATCAGACAGGGCGCCTCTCCCACCGCGCAATCAATGTCGATCAGATTCCCGCACCTACGGCATACCAAGTGGTGGTGATTATCAACACGATGTTCATAGCGGGCAGCAGACCCCGCAGGTTGAATTCGTCGAATAATTCCGTGCTCCGACATCACATTCAAGGCATCGTAAACAGCCTGACGCGAGATGACTCCCAGCTCCAATCGCACGGCTTTACTGATATCGTCAGCAATGGTATGGGGCGATGCACAAACTGCTCTGTAAACCGCCAAGCGCTGGGCAGTAACCTGCAGACCTACAGCTTTAAGTGCTTTTGATACATCGACTGTATTTTGACGCTGGCTGATTTCAGATTTACCCATGGTTTCATGATATGCCCAATTCCATACACAGTCAAGAATTGGGGGTAAAATTAGCCTTGCCGTCCCCACCTTTTTCTAGCAAACTTCCAACGCAAATAGCTCATCAGGTTAAGTTCAAATGACCGCTGAAAGCAATATAGAAAAACATTCCGCAGCAACAAACGCGGATGAATCCATCCTGGGGCATCGTGATAAACGTGGCCACTGGGCTCCACACAAACGCTTAGAGTGTGCACCGATATTCGTCTGGCCACTCCAGCCTGTTACTTTTCTCAAGTGGCTGTTCAAACGCTACATATTTTCTTTTAATTTGATTTATGCGGCTATCGCAGTCGTGTTTCTGTTATTCCTCAGCCCCGCTGCTGAAACTACCCGATCGCTTAGTTTTGGCTGGATCAGCTTCCTATTTTTAAGAAACTCACTTGCCGTAGTTATTATTTTTGGCATCTGGCACCTGAGGCTTTATGGCAGGCGACATCAAGGTACTGCCTTCAAATACAATTCTAGTTGGCCTAAAACTGACAGTTCAGTATTCCTATTTCGAAATCAAAATATTGATAACGTCATTTGGTCATTAGGCAGCGGAGTTACGATCTGGACGGCGTTTGAGGTCTTGATGCTTTGGGCTCACGCCAATGGCATCGTAACGCCGTTGGTGTTTAGGGAAAATCCGATTAGTTTCATTTTTCTGATGCTGCTCATCCCGGCCTTTCGGGATCTGCACTTCTATGCCACCCACCGGCTTCTGCATATCCCTATCGTGTACAAACACGTTCACAAGCTGCATCACTACAATACAAATCCCGGCCCTTGGTCTGGCTTGGCTATGCACCCAGTAGAGCACTTGTTGTATTTTTCAGGTGTGCTGATTCACTTTGTGATTCCTGCTCACCCCATTCACATCCTATTTCAATTGGTCCACGCTGGTCTCTCACCAGCAGCTGGGCATTCAGGTTTCGACAAGATACTAGTTGACGAAATCGATGACAAAAGCACCATAGATACCCACGCCTACACCCACTATCTTCATCACAAGCATTTTGAATGCAACTACGCCAACGGCATCATCCCATTGGATAAGTGGTTCGGTACATTTCACAATGGATCGCCAGAAGCGCTAAGTGCGATGCGGCAACGTAGATCCAATTAGCGTTTAGGAGTGTTCTAAATTAGCGCATTTTTCTTGAAATGAAGCATAGAGGTAAAGATACAGAACTCAGCTGCTCCAAGTGTGATTACGGGCGCATCACGGCGTAGCTGATCGGCTAAGTTGTTACTTAGCTCCATAACTGAATTCGCCTCTTCCCTGCTCAGCCATCGTGTTAAGTACGCCAAAGTTATATGAAACTGAATATGCAGAGAATGCTTTAGGCATCATGCCTGTAGTGTCGCGTAAGCTCTCACGTGTCCAGCGCAACGAACGCTCCTGCTCATCCACGCAGTAGTCGCAGGACGCATATGGGTGTGTTAACGAATTGCTCTAAGACGGTTTTTCGTTAGATGCTTCTCAGAGTTTTGAACCGACCTACTTTAATCAAGCATAGTGCAAGGAGTGCCAGCAGAGCAGTCGTTGACGCACTACCACCAAAGATACCGTCACTCGAATGTGTGATTTCTGAGTTCGTAGCAACGGCCGTCGGGACTATCGCACCTGGGTCATCCTGG
>JBLHKV010000072.1:0-14654 GCA_047618115.1 Halieaceae bacterium
TAGAGGGTGAAATTGACCTTCTCAAATTTAAGATCAGACAGTAGCCTACTCTTCCGGCGACACCAGCTAGAGCGGAACCCCGCTGTGAAATCGAAAGTCCGGATCCGGATCTAGTATCAACTCCCGTTCCAGGTCTCTGATAATGTCGAGCCGCGCCTCGATTTCGCTATCATCCGCCAGCGTTTTCGCCAGGTCGATATAATCGAGAAAATGACGTGCCTCGGACTTTAGTAGCGAGTTATAGAATGCCTCCAACTCGCTATCCAGGTGCGGCGCCAATGCAGCGAAGCGCTCGCAGGACCGTGCCTCAATGATCGCTCCAACCAACAACGTATCCACCAACCGAGCTGGCTCGTGAGTCCGAACAGCCTTGCGCAGACCGCCCGCATAACGTGCGGCAGAAATTTGTACATAGTCGATATCGCGAGCTTTCATGAGGGCCATGACCTGTTCGAAATGGCGTAATTCCTCGCGTGCCAAACGAGACATTTTGTTCAGCAACACAAAATTATCGACATAGCGATACATCAGATTCATCGCGGTCGCTGCCGCCTTTTTTTCACAATTGGCGTGATCGATCAACAGAATATCTTGCTGGCTGACAGCGGCCTCAATCCAGGCGTTCGGGGTCGAAACGGATAAGAATGCTCTGACGGCATCCAACGGCGCAACTCTCATGGCCCAACATACCGTTCGTAGTCTGCCAATGCCAGCTGATGATACTCGGAGTCCACCAGGTCTCTAAGCTTCAATGGGGACATGTCGGCATAGCCGGGCAGTATTTCCAGGCCAAACGCTTCAGGGTCTAGCAACTGACCCGCCGCGGAGCAAAGCAATGCCTGAACACACTCGTCGTCACCGGATGGATAGATCACCTCTATCTGTCGTTTTTCTAACTGAGAACGGAGTAGTTCGGGTGATACAACAAGGATTTTTTCTTCGAGAACCTGACTCAGCAGCTGAGATAGGCGTTTCATCACAATGATTTTTTCATCATCGGTATAACCCCTCCAGCCCACTATTTCGTCCATATGCCGTTTGCAGCCACGACAGACCTGATCACCTATACCGGTTGAGCATATTCCAATACAGGGAGTTAAACCTTTTTTTCTCATTGACTGTTCGCCACGCACCGCTTCGCAAGATGGCGCCAAGTCTAAAGAGGGTGGCCGCACGGTACAATGCCAAATCGCGCTATTTGTATGGCCGCAATAAGCCATATCAATTTAACTTCGGCTGCCAACTCCGTTATAATTCAGCGCCGTTTTACCAAGATCACACGGTTACCGTTACCGTAGGCTCTTGTCTTCCGAATCAGCTAATAGAGGAACTAACCGTGCTTGAAGCCTACCGCGAACATTTTGCCGAGAGAGCAGCCCTGGGCATCCCCCCAAAACCATTAAACGCAGAGCAAGTAGCCGACCTGGTAGAACTGTTGAAGGCCCCTCCCGCCGGCGAGGAGAGCTTCCTTGTTGAATTAATAAGTGAGCGAGTTCCACCCGGCGTCGATGAAGCCGCCTACGTTAAAGCGGGTTTCCTGGCAGCCTTGGTGAGCAACAATGCAAGCTCCCCGGCAATCGATCGAGAAACTGCCGTTAAGCTCCTGGGCAACATGCATGGCGGCTATAACATTGAGCCTCTAATTGGCCTGCTGGAAGACAAAGATCTGGGCACTCTGGCTGCCGCGGAACTAAAACACACGCTGTTGATGTTTGATAATTTCCACGATGTAACGACGCTGGCCTCACAAGGTAATGAAAATGCCCGCGGCGTGATCCAATCCTGGGCTGATGCCGAGTGGTTCACGAACCGGGATGCGGTTCCAGAGTCCATCAAGACTGTTGTATTTAAAGTTTCCGGGGAAACCAATACCGACGATTTGTCTCCCGCCCCGGACGCCTGGTCTCGCCCCGATATACCGCTGCATGCTTTGGCGATGTACAAAATGCCACGCGAGGGAATCACAAATTCGAAGCAACAGATTGAGGAGCTGAAAGCCAGCGGCTTGCAGGTCAGCTTTGTCGGAGACGTGGTCGGAACCGGTTCCTCGCGTAAATCGGCAACAAACTCTGTGCTTTGGTACATGGGGGACGACATTCCCGGAGTACCCAACAAGCGCGGTGGCGGAATTTGCATCGGAAGCAAGGTCGCACCCATTTTCTACAACACCATGGAGGACGCTGGCGCTCTGGTCTTCGAAGCCCCCGTTGACAAACTCAACATGGGCGACGTAATCGAAATTCGTCCCTATGACGGCGTCATTCTGGACAGCGACGGCAATACCCTCAGTGAATTTGAATTGAAATCCGATGTACTTCTCGACGAAGTGCAAGCGGGCGGTCGCATCAACCTAATTATTGGTCGAGGCCTCACCACACGAGCCAGAGAGGTACTGGAGCTCGAACCATCCGAGGTTTTCCGGGTACCAGAGGTACCGGCGGCAAGCACGGCGGGCTTCACTCTCGCGCAGAAGATGGTGGGACGCGCCTGTGGTGTAGAGGGCATCCGCCCCGGCACCTACTGCGAACCGAGAATGACCACCGTCGGTTCACAAGACACCACCGGACCGATGACCCGGGACGAATTGCAGGATCTCGCCTGTCTTGGCTTCTCCGCTGATTTGACTATGCAGTCTTTCTGCCACACTGCCGCCTATCCAAAACCTGTAGATATAGACACACAGCACTCGCTACCAGATTTCATCATGACCCGAGGTGGCGTTTCTTTGCGCCCTGGCGATGGCATTATCCATTCTTGGTTGAACCGTATGCTGCTCCCCGACACCGTGGGAACCGGGGGTGACTCCCACACTCGCTTCCCGTTGGGAATCTCATTCCCGGCGGGTTCCGGTCTGGTCGCGTTTGCGGCTGCTACCGGCGTTATGCCACTCGATATGCCGGAGTCGGTACTGGTTCGTTTTAAAGGAGAGATGCAGCCTGGAATCACCCTGCGAGATCTGGTTCACGCCATCCCCTACTATGGAATTCAGCAGGGCTTGTTGACAGTTGAGAAAGCCGGCAAGAAGAACTTCTTCTCGGGGCGAGTTCTGGAGATAGAAGGTCTACCTGAGCTTACTGCAGAACAAGCCTTCGAGTTGTCGGATGCCTCCGCCGAGCGATCTGCGGCAGGCTGTACGATCAAGTTGAGCGAAGCTTCTGTTGCCAGTTACCTGCGCTCCAATATTACACTGCTCAGGTGGATGGTAAGCGAAGGCTACGGCGATCCACGCACCCTGGAGCGACGTGCCCAGAGTATGGAAGCGTGGTTAGAGAACCCCGAACTAATGAGCGCAGACGCCGATGCAGAATACGCGGCCGTGCTCGAGATTGATCTTGCCGAGATCACCGAACCCATTGTTTGCGCTCCCAACGACCCCGACGACGCCCGTCTTTTGTCCGAAGTAGCAGGCGACAGTGTCGACGAGGTGTTTATTGGCTCTTGTATGACCAATATTGGCCACTTTCGCGCAGCCGGCAAATTGCTGGAGCAGCACGGCGGGGGTATCGCAACTCGCTTGTGGATTGTCCCGCCAACCAAAATGGACGAGCACACCTTGATGGAAGAGGGCTACTACAATATTTTCGGTAGCGCTGGCGCGCGCACAGAAATGCCGGGCTGCTCCCTCTGCATGGGTAATCAGGCCCGGGTTGCGGCTGGCTCGACCGTGTTATCTACCTCCACCCGAAATTTCCCAAATCGCCTTGGCGACGGAGCCAACGTCTATCTCACCTCGGCAGAAGTAGCTGCAGTGGGTGCCATACTCGGGAAAATTCCGACGCCTGAAGAATACCTCGGGTATGCGGCCAATCTGGATGCAATGTCAGAGGAGATATACCGCTACATGAACTTCGATCAGATTGCAGACTTTCAACGCGGCGCCGAGGAAGGCGCTAGAATCGCCGCAGTGCAAATAGAAGAAGTATCTGTAGCTTCCTAGCCAGAGATGAGTACAAAGCGCCGCACAGCGCGGCGCAGCTCTTTCTGGTGAGTTTCCGAGTATCCCGGTGTATAGGTGACATTTTCGAAGCACCGGGTGACTTCCATAATTTCTTTTTCCAGCCGCGGCAGCTCTTTGCAGGCCCGTTGCGCGAAGCTTCTTGGTGCTTCCCCAGAACTGCGCACCAGACCAAGCGCCGTTAATTTCCTGCAGAATCGTTGATACGCGCGAACCTCGGTTGACTGACTCGGCCGTGCTCGCCAGGCGATACCAATCAGCACCGGCAACAAACTAAGTAAACCCACTCCCAGCACCAGGGTGGCGACACTCCGTATCGAAATTTCTCCCAGAAGGTCATCCAGTATCTGATACTGATCGTCGGTATCGTAGCTGATGACCATCAGTTGCCAAGCGTAAGTAATGGCGTCATAACGTAGCCTTAGTTGATTCAACCAGGCGACGTCTCGATAATGAATAGGCGATAGCGGCAAACCGGCCAGAAAGCTCCCCTCCTCTGCCATGGCTCGCTCCAACCCCCACTCAATACGATCCGGAGATACAGCACCCGTTGGATCTGCGCGAACCCAACCCTCTCCTTCCAGCCAAATTTCAGCCCAGGCGTGAGCATCGAACTGATGCACGATAACTGTCTTGTTTACCGGATTGACCTCTCCTCCCAGATAACCCACAACCACCCGCGCGGGAACGCCCTGGCTACGCATGAGAAACACGAAGGCGCTGGCGTAGTGTTCACAAAAACCCTGCCGCGTTTCAAACAGAAAGTCGTCCATCATACTATCGCCCAGAAGCGCCGGGTTTAGTGTATACACGAATTTTTCTCGATTGAAATGATCGAGTACTCGGTTAGCATAATCCCTGTCGTTGGTGGCCTCCGCGCGGATACTGCTGGCTAGTGCCCTGGCCCGAAGATTGCCACGTACCGGTATTTTCAAATCAACTTCTCGGCGCCAATCAGACAATTCCAGATCGATGACGACATCCGGATAGGAGGTGGCCGAGTAACGATACTGGTCCTGAATTTCTATCGGTGAAACGACTCTAAAATCATTACTCCTTGCCACATTCCTCGAGTGCTGACCAACATAGCGGAGTGAGTACAACCACTTTTGTTGAGTTGGCTCTACGACTACGGTGTACTGCAGACCGTTCTCCAATGGCCCCTCGGGGGGATTTTCACGCCGTTCCAGGGTGGGAATATCACGCCATTTCAACGACAACCAGGTACGCCCATCAAATTTTGAAAAAACCAGGCCACGCCAATACATCTTTGACACAGGTGGGATCTCATCAGTGAACTCGGCGCGGAATGCGACCTCGTCCGAAGTGCTCAGGCTAGCTATATCACCCGGCGACATATAATCGCTAACACCCATCTTAGCCGCATTGCTTTTAATCGGAACCGCCCAGAGCGGTGGCAGCCGGGGAAAAATAAGGAACAACACCACCATAAGCGGAAAAGCCTGGGCCAGGTATAGCGCGGACCTGCGCAGTGGAGCCAGTGAAAAGCGCTGATATCCAGGCCGGTGCAATGCGACGAGGGCGGTAATGAGCACCAGCACACAAAAGGTGTTGTACAGCGTAATCCAGAGCTCCTGACTAAATAGAAACTCGGTAAGACACACAAAAAAACCGAGGAATATTACAAGGTAAGCATCCTTGTGTTCACACAGCTCCATCAGCTTTAAGGTAAAAGCCGTCAACAGCAATGCGACGGTGGGCTCCAGACCCAACATCGTGCCAAAGCTAACCGAGACGCCAGTAAAGCCTCCTATTGCAAAGATGTACCTGATCCAACGCGAGGGAAATGACCACTGACCCCGATAGACCATAATTCGCCAACCGGCGGTGACGGTGTACAGCACAAATATCCAGGCCGGCAGTCGAGTCAGATGGGGTAACAACAGGAACAACTGCGCGAGTAAAATCCAAACCAGCGCATTGCGCGGTATTTGCTGGTCCAGCTTCACGAGGTACCCTCCTGCCCGAACAGAGCCAACTCCCTCAGGAGTTTTCCCTTATGTTCTTCACCACGACTGGGTGCGGCGACGAAACCCGGCAGACGCATGCCGTACTCCTCTCCTTCCGCCTCCAATCTCAACAACCAGAAGCAAAGGTATGAAAGACGCAATTCCTGGGGGACACCGCGAAAGTGCTCCCAGTCGAGCCAAACGCTGCGGTCGGCATAGGCGTGATATTGCTTGGTCTGCAATGGCTGCCCCTTGGCGACACTCTTCCAGTACACGTGTTTCAGAGAATCACCTTGCACGTACTCACGCAGTCCGTAGAAATCGTCGTTGCCATAGACCGGGACCGAGTTGCCATCCGGGTGGTCCGCCTGCGATCCAGACAGAATGTCGCTCGCGATCGGGCGCGGGTATACCAGGGCGTGGATATCGAGATCGATCCACGTCCAGGTGCGAATTAAGCCCAGAGGATAGTAACTCTCCAGGCCCAATCGCCCCGGACTAAACCAGCCGCGCTGCGGCGTTTGCAGATATAGTTTGACGCGTACCTGCGAGTCCTCGATGAGACTGACGGTCTGAACTGCACCTCCGCCCCAGCGAAAAGACAAGGCGTAGTGCTCGCGCTCCCGAGGCCTGCTGACCATGATTTCAAATTCACTGAGTTGACCAGCAAAAACAGGTGCAGCGCGAACCGCGTGCAACGTCAGACCCGACAAATTTGAAAATGTGTGTAAGATTGCAATAACAAAAATATTGGCTAACAAAAAGGTCAGCGCAAAGCCCATGTTGTTCTGGTAATTTATCGAGGCGACAAGCATCAACAAGATGGTCAGCAAAAACATGAAGCCAATTCTCGACGGGAAGATAAAAATCCGGCGCTGGTCCAAGGTAACCTCCCGGGCGGGAGGAATACGACTATTGATCCACGCCTGAAATCTGGCGCGCTGCCGCTTTTTGTATTCTACTAAAGAAAATCCGCGATTTGGATCCACTGCAATGGCTCCCAATACTCACGCGATATCACTGGATTACATCCACGTTCGCCAACAAATTGCGTACCAGGGCTGCGCTGTCCCCGGCAAAGTCCTGGGTAGCTACCAATCTATGCCCAGCCACAGCGGGTAGTACAGCCTGTAGATCTTCAGGTATGACGTGTTCACGGCCGTGCATTGTCGCCCATGTTTTGGCACCGTGAAGCAAAGACAGAGCCCCCCGAGGAGATAATCCGTAGGCAAACTCTGCGCTACTTCTGGTATACGCTACCAGACGCTGTAAATAATCCAGTAGGTTCTCAGAAGCATGCACGCTATCGACTTGTTCCCGAATTTTCTCGAGCTGTTCAGCGCTCAAACAGGGCTTCAAGCGGTTGGTTTCACTGGACGATGTGCGACTCTGAAATAGTTCGCGCTCGGCTGCCGGATCCGGATAACCCAGCTCAATTCGCATCAAGAAACGATCCAGCTGCGACTCGGGCAAAGGGTAGGTACCAGATTGTGTAACCGGGTTTTGTGTTGCGATCACAAAGAAAGGTTTAGGTAGCACCCGGGTCTCGCCCTCGAGCGTCACTTGTCCTTCTCCCATCGCTTCCAGCAATGCGCTTTGTGTGCGTGGAGTCGTCCGGTTAATTTCATCTGCCAACAAGACCTGAGTAAAAATGGGTCCAGGATGGAAGCTGAACTGACCGCTGTTTTGGTCAAAAATTGAAACGCCGAGAATATCTGCCGGTAGCAGATCACTGGTGAATTGAATTCGATTAAAACTGAGTCCTAAAACATCGGCAAGAGCGTTTGATAAAGTTGTTTTTCCCATCCCGGGTAGATCTTCTATGAGCAAGTGTCCACGCGATAATAAGCAGCAGAGTGCGAGACGTATCTGCTGCTCCTTACCCAGTAGCACCCGACCAATTTCGGCCACCGCCTCGTCTATAATGTTTTGCATTTTCAGGGGCAACTCCGGGAAAGTCCGGCCAGGCCACGCTCCATATCCAATTGAATATCGGTCACATCCTCCAAACCTACTGCGAGTCGAATGAGGTTAGGCGTAATACCTCCCTGCTTCCTCTCCTCGGCTGTCAATCTAGAGTGAGTGGTCGAAGCAGGGTGCACGATGGTGGTTTTTGCATCGCCCAGATTAGCTGTGTGTGACACCAAACGGGTAGAGTCGATAAAACGCCAGGCATCGTCCTGATCTCCCGAGATTCGAAACGATAATACTCCGCCAAAATCCCGCTGCTGTGAGGCTGCTAAATCGTGCCCGGGATGGTTCGGTAAACCAGCATAAAAAACGGTTTCCACTAGAGACTGCGATTCCAGCCAGGTAGCCAGTTTCATGGCATTGGCGCTATGGGCTTCCATCCTCAGACGCAATGTCTCTAAACCCTTGAGAAACACCCACGCGTTGAAAGCGCTCATGGTGGGACCGGCGGACCGCATAAAGCCCGTTACTTCATCCATGAGTTCTGCACGACCGACAACCACACCGCCTACGCAACGCCCCTGTCCATCCAGGTACTTCGTCGCCGAATGCACAACGATATCCGCGCCATGATCTAGCGGACGCTGCAGCACGGGCGTGCAAAAACAGTTATCTACAACTAGCAGACAGTCGCTGGATTTGGCCAGCTCCGACAAAAACCGCAGATCGGCAACTTCGCAAAGTGGGTTGGATGGCGTCTCGAGAAACAGTATACGAGTGTTGTCGCGGATCGCTTCTCGCCACTGATTTTTATCGGTCAGCCCAACGAACGTTACCTCGACACCAAACTTAGAAAAATATTTATTAAGTAATACAGTCGTTGTGCCAAACACATCCCGGGAGCACACGATGTGATCCCCAGCCTTCAGTAAGGCCATAAATGTGCTCATTATCGCCGCCATGCCGGAACTCGTTGCGACACCCGCCTCGGCTCCCTCCATCGCCGCGATTCTCTGCTCAAAATTTCTGGTCGTCGGGTTTGTGTAACGAGAGTACACATTGCCCACCTCGTCGCCACTGAATCGTGCAGCGGCAGAGGCAGCACTGGGGAATATATAGCTGGATGTAAGGTACATCGCCTCGGCGTGTTCGCCTTCGGCAGAGCGAGTCTGACCACCGCGTATAGCGATGGTGTCCATAGCGGATTCGCTCAGTAGTTTGTCGAAATCATTATCTTCCACGAATTAGTCTCAGCTTGCGTCGTTGTGAATACCCAGATTGGCACCATCTTCCATATCGGCACTGCGCTGGGAGGCCTGCGCTCCATCGTTGCGCTTCGCTTCTATTTTGTCGAGATAGCACTGATCGATATCACCGGTAACATAATTGCCATCGAATACCGAGGCATCGAATCCTTCGATATCTGGATTTCCCTCCGCAGAGCTGGCCACCAGGTCGGCCAAATCCTGATAGACCAACCAGTCGGCGCCAATCAACTCGCAGATTTCTAATTCTGATTTATTATGGGCTATCAACTCCTCCGCCGAGGGCATGTCAATTCCATACACATTAGGGTATCGCACCGGCGGCGCGGCAGACGCGAAATACACCTTATTTGCACCCGCATCGCGCGCCATCTCAATAATTTGTTTACACGTGGTACCGCGGACAATGGAGTCGTCTACTAGCAGCACATTTTTACCGGAAAACTCTAGGCCAATCGCGTTTAGCTTTTGTTTAACCGACTTCTGTCGCTGACTCTGTCCAGGCATGATAAAAGTACGGCCTATATAGCGGTTTTTCATCAAACCCTCTCGAAACTTTACGCCAAGTACGTGGGCTATACTCTGTGCCGCAATCCTACTGGTGTCGGGTATCGGAATAACCGCATCTATGTCGTGATCGGGTCGTAGCTTCAATATTTTCTGCGCGAGCTTTTCACCCTGCCGCAGCCTGGACTTATACACCGAAACTCCATCCATTATCGAGTCGGGTCGGGCAAAATATACGTGTTCAAAGAGACAGGGGCGGAGGCTGGTAGTCTCAGCACACACCCGCATATGTAACTCCCCGTCGGCATCGATGTAGCACGCTTCACCAGGTTTTACATCGCGAATCAATGTGTAACCCTGGACATTGAGGGCAACACTCTCGGAGGCGATCATATACTCTGTTCCCCGGCTGCTGCGTCGCTCGCCAACTACCAAAGGTCTGATCCCATTCGGGTCTCGAAAACCGAGTACTCCATAGCTGGCAATCATAGCTATCGCGGCATAGCCCCCAACACAACGTCGATAGACTCCTGCGACAGCGGCAAAAATGTCTTC
The DNA here is from genome assembly GCA_047618115.1 of Halieaceae bacterium. Lineage (GTDB taxonomy): Bacteria > Pseudomonadota > Gammaproteobacteria > Pseudomonadales > Halieaceae > CALJGI01. The sequence continues at coordinate 10,164 of JBLHKV010000072.1, forward strand.
GGCGGCAGGTCGTAATTTTCCTAGTTTTTGCAATTCATGCGCCAATACATTGAGCAGAACTTCAGAGTCGGAGTCAGTGTTCAAGTGGCGCAAATCAGACTGGAACAACTCGGTAGACAGAGACTCGACGTTGGTGAGGTTGCCATTGTGCGCGAGCCCGATTCCATAGGGCGAATTTACGTAAAAAGGCTGCGAAAGAGCGGCCCCTCCCCCTCCGGCTGTTGGATAACGAACGTGACCAATTCCCATTTTTCCCTGCAGTCGCTGCATATGGCTGTCACGAAAAACATCTCGAACCAGCCCGTTGCTCTTGCGTTGCTGCAGCCGCCCCTCGTGACAAGTCATGATGCCAGCTGCGTCTTGTCCGCGATGTTGAAGCACCGTCAAAGCATCATAAATCTCTTGATTTACGTTCTGCTTGCCGACAACTCCGACTATGCCACACATCCCTATCGCTCCCTCACTTCAGCCAATACATCTGAAAACACGACCTCGACCCAGTCCTGTGCAACGAGTAGATGCGGTACCAGTGATGAGTCACGCCACAGGACTTCCTCTTCGACTGGCACCAGATACTGAAGCACATACATTATCAACATAACTATCAACACACCGCGTGCTATCCCAAAGCCAGTACCCAGTATTCTGTCCAGCCACGATAGACCAGTAACCTTAATTAGTTGGCCCATAAGCATGTTAAGCATCGCGCCAAGTACCAGCGTCGCGACGAACAATATTCCATAGGCAGTGAGATATCTGACAGAGGCGCTCTCGATTGAGGACCCCAGCATGGCCGCCATGGGATCGCGAAACATGGTCGCTACAATAAAAGCGGCAATCCAGGCCAGCAGCGACATCGCCTCTTTAACAAACCCTCTCAGCAAACTGATGACGCTGGACAATCCAATAACCACAATGATGGCTATGTCCGCTCCATTTAGCTCTGGCATAATTTTCGTCCCACGTTCTGCCGTAAAAACCGCGCTCCCCGCAGCAACACACCCGCATCCATCAAGGCGTATACCGCGCTATGATGGAGTTAACCTTATAGTGCTTATCCAATATCAATTTGGTTTTCACTAGTGTTTGGCGATCAAATTTGGGGCCGACTGTTACCCTCACTAGTTTTTTCCCCGCGCTGCTGACAGTCCGGCTGTCCGCCTTGTATCCCATGGCAATCAGTTCTTGTCTGACTTTCGTGGCAGTTTCAGCTTTCTCGAAGCTTGCAACCTGCAGTACCCAGGCGATGGGAATACCATTTTTGTCGAGTGCTGGTTTGTCGGCGATCGCAACTTTCGGCGCCGTCTCAGCCGGTTGCAGTTCCCTCTTGACCGGGGGGGTGTCAGAGGAAGTCGATGTATCGGTGACCACAGCCAAATAGGGGTTTATTTCGGCGGCTTCACTGGGAGACTGGGCGGTCGTTACTCGCGCCGAGGGTTGCGGTATGGGAATTTCTACCTGCCGGGTGGAAATTGTTGGCGGTATCTGCGAACGCTGATCGATTGGCGCCAAACCAGTATTAACAAAGATCATCGGCCAGAAGATCGCCCCCAGTGCAATCAGGATGAGGGCGCCAACTAATCTTTGTTTAAGTACACTATTCACGTTAAATCTTTTCCAATTCCCCGGACAGCGCCTGTACAGCAGCCGCCACGGTAAGAAATGAACCAAACACTAGTAGCCGGTCTCCAGCATTCAACTGTGACCTGGCGCTATCAAATCCGCTGGCCACATCCGAGCAATACGCCATTGGCTCTATTCCCAATTCTCCAAAAGTCTGACATAAAGCCGCCTCGGATGCCGCCCGCGAGGACTGCGGAAGCCCACATAAATACCAACCATCAACCCTCCCGGCAGCAGGCGCGATCATACCATGGATATCCTTGTCCGACATCGCAGCGAACACGGCCAGAGTACTCTGTTCTGGTCCCAATGGACTCAAACGACGGAACAAATAATCGACCGCGGACGGATTGTGAGCAACATCGCAAATAATCTCAACGCCGTCTATATTATACGTCTGATTACGTCCCATTAGATTCAGGTGGGGAACATTCGCAGCCCACATTGAGGGGTCGGAATCCAACCCTAGCAAGAGCAGCACCTGTAGCCCTGCCGACACGCTATCGGGGTGCAAACCAGGCTTGCTGATTGCCCGAAGTTGCGCAGGTTTACCAGCCTGATCGGTACCGTTCCAGCACCAACTGGTGCCTTCATCGGACCAGGAGAAGCCTTGTCCGATGAAGTAACAGTCCATCTGCAGTTCAGCGGCACGATCGACGACAGATCGCGGGGGATCGGGGTCTGCACAAACCATGGGTATGTTGGCCCTGAAGATACCTGCCTTCTCAGCACCGATTTTCTCTCGGGTGTCTCCCAACCAATCAACATGGTCTATAGAAATACTGGTAACCACGGCAATTTTTGGGTCCACAATATTGATTGCATCCAGTCGACCACCGAGACCCACCTCCAGCAGCAGAACATCCAACTCTGTAGCGGCAAACAGGTAAAGTGCTGCCAGTGTCGCCACTTCAAAATAGCTTAGGGATATATTTCCTCGGGCAGCTTCTATTTGCTCAAAAGCGCGGCACAAGTCCTCATCGCTAACGTTGCGACCACAAATTCGCACACGCTCGTTAAATCGAATCAGGTGAGGAGAGGTATACACACCGACTGATCTCCCGGCCTGCAGCAACATATGCTCCACCGTCGCTATGCACGAACCCTTGCCATTGGTCCCGGCAAACGTAACGACAGATGCATTGGGCTCAAGTAAATCCAGGTTGGCTGCAACAGCGGCGACTCTATCCAGTCCCAGTTCGATTTCAACAGGGTGCTGCGATTCCAGCCGTTCCAACCAGGCCGAAAGTGTATTGGGAGTCACTTCAGAGATCTGGATCGAGTATAAGGTTTGGCGGCGGTTCGGTTAGCATGGGCATGTCCACAGCCTCCTCTGTCTCACCCGGACGCATTGCAGATCGCGTTAGTTTCGACAACAACCGAGCGAGTGTTCCACGCATCTCTCCCCGAGGTACAATCATATCAATTGCACCGTGCTCCAGCAGAAATTCACTACGCTGAAAACCCTTTGGTAATTTCTGCCTGATAGTTTGCTCGATGATGTTCGGTCCGGCAAAGCCAGCCCTGGCCTCCGGCTCAGCAACATTGATATCACCTAACAGCGCCAGACTAGCCGACACACCACCGTACAGTGGATCGGTAATTACCGATATGTAGGGGACGGAATTTTGTTTGAGCCGCTCTAGTACAGCGCTGGTCTTGGCCATCTGCATTAGGGAAATTAGGGCTTCCTGCATACGCGCTCCACCCGACGCGCCGAAGCAGATCAGAGGCATATTATTATCCAGCGCCAATTGTGCGCTGCGGGTAAATTTCTCACCAACCGCGTAGCCCATAGAACCACCGTGAAAATTAAATTCAAAGGCGACGGCTATAACAGGCATTCCGTACAACTCACCCTGAATGGCAACGAGTGCATCACGTTCACCGGTCGATTTCTGCGCTGCAGACAATCTGTCGCGATATTTTTTCTTGTCCTTAAACTTCAGCCGATCGATAGGCTCGACATCCGCATGAACCTCCCGCTGGCCTAGCTCGTCCAGAAAAATCTGCAGTCTGCGACGTGCAGTAATACGCATGTGGTGATTACACTTGGGGCAGACTTCGAGATTGCGCTCCAGATCCGGACGGTACAATACCGATTCACACTTGACACATTTTTTCCACAGTCCCTCGGGAACACTAGACCGCTTTTCCTCGACGCGCTCGGAGCGTACCGCATTGGGGATGATTTTATCGAGCCAACTCATGGTATTTTTCGATCTCCCGTGCCTGCCAGCCTATGCCGACGGCGCTGATATGACTATTCTGCCTGTTCTACTCCATCGAGACCAGCCCTGATATCCCCGATCAGGGATGCTGCCTCGGCGAGCATTGATCCAAGAGGTAAACTCAAGTCGATATTTGCCATTCTATCGACAAGTGCACTCCCCACAACGACCGCATCTGCTTCAACTCCGATGGCCATCGCCGAGTTTACGTCTTTGATTCCAAAGCCAACACCAATCGGTAAATCACTGAGGTCCCGAAGTTGGGCACAGGCTTTTGCAACGGCTGATACATCCAAATTTCCAGCACCGGTAACGCCTTTCAGCGATACGAAGTATATAAACCCTCTCGCTGAGGCGACGATATGCTTCATTCGCTCATGCGAAGTAGTGAGCGATACCAGCAATACGTTATCGATATTCACCGCCGCCAACATATTGCCAAACTCGCCTACTTCCTCCGGCGGCATATCCACCGTTAGCACGGCGTCGATTCCCGCCACGGCTGCAGCCTTTGTGAACGTTTCGTAGCCCATTGCCTCGATGGGATTGCAATACCCCATAAGCAAGACCGGAGTTTTGTCATCCCGAAGTCGGAACTCGGCAACCATTGCTAAAACCTGGCGTAATCCAACCCGTT
>JBLHKV010000073.1:0-14651 GCA_047618115.1 Halieaceae bacterium
TTCAAACCTGCTTTCCTACTACCCGACGTGACCGACCGGTATTGGCGAACACAGACGTTCGTAGTCGAATAAAGGATATGGTGGCCAGAGACAGAATTGACCTGGCCGCCACACGGGGCCGCCGCGCGGTAGTTCAACTCGCCGAGGTCAGAAAGCGGCGAAGCTTTCAGGTGGCCGCTGATTTGTGTCGCGGATTTACTGATCCCGAATTAGCCAAAGGAATCAATCTGTTAAAGTCTCTTCCAGACGGTATCAGCCTGAAAGACCTCCGATCGCTCGATGGAAATTACGAAGAAGCCGCTCAGGTTGTAGCGATGACTTTTGAGACCATGGGCATTCTTGTCTACAAAGACATGGCCTCATTTCAAATCGTCCAGGAACTTGCAGGAGGCCTTCTACGAATGACGTGGAGAAAAATCGAATATACGATTAAAGAAACCCGCGAAGAACAGGGCAATCTACGTTACGGGGAATGGGTTCAGTGGTTGGCTGAGAGACTGGAAGAGTGCGAGTCTGACATCAAACCAGCTTTCGAAGCTTATGCAGACTGGACTAAACACACTGACCGGTAGAGAACATAACAAAACTGGGTAACGACGTAGCATTGCGCTGGTGGAGCGAGAATCCATTCAAGACAAACCGGCGAGAACCGTCCCATGTCTGCCCCAGTGTGTGCACACTAGTTATAGGAAATCGGGTAGAGCTCAGTCTTTTCCGGTTCACCTGCGGGCCCAACGGATCACTAACTCTCTGATTAACAGTCAAGTCAATGGGTAGTTAATCGTATATAAGTTAACTACTTACCGAGTTAACCATTTCATTTATCACAACTTCTAGTGATTACAATTATGAAATCACCCCGTTAGGGTGATGTTGGGCCGGACATACAAGCCCCAACTTAATTGCTATCAGGGGAGGCATTTTAATGGAACAGTGGATATTGCGCAGCGCCGTTTGCATCATTCTCACTGCAACCAACTGCACCGCATTCGCGCACGAGGAACCGTCAAGTGCGCTCGACAAACTCACCGACGATGCCGAATTGATTATGCAGGGTCGTGTGACGAAAGTTGAGTATGGCATGGCGCCGAAAACCGAAAGCAGCGGCCCTGTACCGTTCAGTTTCGTCACATTTTCCGTAGATGAGACGATTAAGGGGCAGGCCGCAGATACAGACAATGTCACCTTACGGTTCGTGGGTGGACCCTTAGACGACAAGCATTACATGGTCTTCCAGGGTGTGCCCAGTTTCGATGTAGGCGATGAGGATCTACTTTTTGTTCGCGGCAACGGCGAACGTGGCTGCCCGCTGGTCGACTGTGGCAGTGGCAGGATGAGAATCATTGAAGACCAACTCTACAGCGACGATGGTTTTGAGATTCAGATCAACCCTGCAGGAAATATGGTCTATGGCAAGAGACGCTCGCTGGCTAAGGTCAAGGAGCACAGTATCGGTAAGCGCAAAATACGTTGGCTGGACGTTGATGAAGCAGACTCCGCGGAAAACGACGTGAGCCAGGCCAAGAATGAGAAACGTGGTGAACACGCCAACAAGCAGAAAATGAAGCAGCTTCTTGCCGCTAAGGTGAAAAAACGTATCTCGCCGGAAAAACTGCGCAGCTTACCCGCTGTCGCCAGCGCCCGAGCCAAAGAAAGGATTTCTTTTCGCGGCCCCAAAGCCGGTCCACCCGGCAGGGAAAAACCCCAGCCTGTCAAACCTGATCAAGGATCTGACGAAGCAGAGCGGCTTGAGCTCGAAGCCCTTGAACGTGGAGGAGGCAATCCTGTACTTCCGACTGCCGCAAATGAAGCTATTACCGCGGCTCGTAACAAGTCTAATACCGCGCGAACGAACAAACGATAGAAGGAGAGGGAAGTGAGAATCTGTTTGAATTTGCTTATGATTTTAGTGCTAGTGCCGGGTAGCAGTTGGGCATATACCCTTGTAGAGTGCGGCGCTGGAAATATCCAGAAGTGGGGCAGCAACTCGGTTACGGTGCGAGCATCCGCCACCAGCTTTCCCAGCGGCTCGTCCTGGCGGACGGCGTTGCAGGAAACGATTACTTCATGGAATAGAAATCCAAGCCAGATGAGATTTACCCTGCAATTTGGGGACACGTCGGTAGGCTTTGGCAATTTCCAGAATGAAATCTGGTTTACCACCGATGACTTCATTTTAGGTGGTGCATCAGCTCGCGCATCAATGGTCTACGATTGCTTCGGCAATGTGCGCGAATCAGATATTTTTATCGATAGCCGCATCGCGCTGACTACATCGACATCCAAAAGGTCGAGTAGCGCCTATGGCGGCACTCGCAGACCGTTCCAAACCCTTGCTGGACATGAGCTTGGCCATACGCTGGGTCTCAACCACACGGCCAATACCTACAACATCATGGGAGAGGACAAGAAGCATGTGACGACTAACGGATCCCGAGCTCGATTTTATGCCGGTGAAGATGCATCCCACGGCTTAGTGCGGTTGTACGGCACGCGCACAACCGTGCAAGATCTTGGCGTCGTCCACTGGCGCCGCTCAGGCTCACTCAATGGCTACAGCAGCCACTCGCGCACAAGGATGTTCAACACCAGCAACAGCCAACTCGATGTCAATACGATCAACAATGAGCCGCACTACAGGGTACGACGTGGATCACAGGTGCGCGTTGAGTTCAGTTACGAAAACAACGGCGCGAGTCGTCAGCGTACGACAGATACTAACTTTTACGTATCCACAAACGATTTCATTTCCACCGCTGATCGACGTATCGGCAGTCGCAATTTGGATCTGGGTCGCAATACGGTCTACACATCCCGCACAACCCTGACGATTCCAAGGGATCTTAGTACAACCCGGCCGTGTCCAAATTCCACTCGAACGGGTTGTTACTGGATTGGTGCGATTGTTGATGCGGATGGATCACTTACGGAAGTGAATGAGTCCAACAATGCGAGCTACATTGGTATTCGGGTGGTTCCCTAGCGGTTGTTTGCGGAGCTATTGATGCTGGAACCATCGCGTGACCACTAGATCACCCGTGAGTATGTCGGCGCTGAAGGTCTCGGCAGTAGCCATCTGGTTGCCGCCATACTGAGTGGGAATTGCTGTCGGCGCATCGGATTGAACTTTCACCATGCCCCGGGTCGACAACATTGCAGGCTGGACAACGGGTTGATAGTCAGGAGGTGGCGCTGGCCGCGCCTGGGGCAACGCCTCAAGAGCCTGCTCAAGCTCCAAATTCTGTTCGCGCGTCATGACAAAATAGATATGTTCGACGCCCTGATATTCATCGAGCCCCCACCATTCATTGCCTTCGGGTAACAGATAGGACCGATTCGCCGATAGTTGTATAGTGGCCTGCAAGGGCTCGGGTAGCATTGGCGTGACCCAGCCTGTGGAATCGATGCCGATGATGTACAGAAAGCAATCGCAGTTGGGTTTGAAATGAAGTTTGATCTTATCGCCTCTGACGGGGTCCTCTACAGCGCTGTATAGCACTTCTCCGTCCTGTATCGGGCGCAGTAATGACTCGCCCGACTGGACGACTGTTTGTGCCAGCAGGGCGACATCCAGAGCGAGCGCTAGCTCTGATCCATAGCTGTCGTTGGGCTCTACATAGTCTACATAGTCCTGGTCAGTGTCGCTGCTGTCGTAGTCTACCGATTCGTCGACGTATTCAGTTGCATATTCGTCGTCATTGCTAGCCGTTAGCGATTGTGTGAATGGTTGTCCAGTAGCGATTTCTGCGACGGTCAGGAGCAGGTTGTTAACCGATTGCGCATATTCGGGAGCATAGTTGTTACTGGTCTGGCTTAAAAAGCTTTGGCCGAATGCCAAAACCGCCTTAGACAGCACGGGTCCTACCGCCTCACAGCCAACCAGAAATGAACTGCTCAGCAAACAGACCATGAATACAATCTTTTTCATACTAAGAATCCCCCTCACAGGGTGGTATATATTGACGACGAAAGACATTAACGATGAACTCCAGATGCCCGGTAGGCTCATGCATCCAGCGGACGACGATCGGTTTACAATCCGTACACCCACTCTCAGGTAAGGATATAAACTGCACGTCGCCAAAGCGATTGTGCAGGATGTCCAGGTCCGCATGGTCATAAATCCAATGAATACCACAATCGTCGATGGCTGTAACGACATCGATGACTTCCTCGCCCCGATCACCGACAGATCGATCGGATCGAAGCTGAAAATAGGGTACGCGCTCGTCGATACGCACGTCATTGCGTACATGGCTGGTTGGTGTTTCAAGCGCATGGGTCGCGATTGATAGAAACCATACAAGGGTGACGAGGGTGGCGACGCGGTGCGAAGTCAAACTAAATGGACCATTCATGGTATTAAGTATGCGTGCTGCAGGGGGTTGCACAATCACGAGTTCTTGGGATGTCTACAGCATGACCAGAGAGGCATGATTGGCGTGATGAATTCAGTTGTAGGTAAGAAAGTTGTAGGTAGGAGAATTGTCGCGCGCGGGTGTTTGTTATTGGCACTGTGCGGTGCAAGTACGCCCGCAGATCCTGCTGCCGATGACCTCTATATTGTCGACTGTCTGCTGCCAGGGCAGGTACGCCAACTAGGTACGCGTTCGACCTATGTCAGTGCCAGACGCGCGATCAAAACCAGTGCCCGCGATTGTGCGGTGCGAGGTGGAGAGTATGCTCGACATGACCGGGCGAGTCGTAGTTCTGCACTCGCCACATGGTTACCGGCAGCGCGGGAAGGGGATAATGAAGCACGTCTTTATGTTGGCACTGTCTACGAACGTGGTCTGGGATCACCACCCGACTATACGCAGGCAGCACATTGGTATGCTCTGGCGGCTGAAGGTGGCTCGGTGCGTGCGCAGCTCAAACTGTCTGAACTTTATGAAGCTGGGCTCGGGGTAACAGTTGACCTGGAACGCGCGGTCTATTGGTATCAACGCGCTACCGGCGAGTCCGATGCCCGTGTAGTGGTGACCCAGCCTGTCGAAGCGCCCACCCTAGCGGACACTGCTTATAATGATGAATTGCTCGCTGAAATTAACGAATTGTCGGATCAGATCGCCTCAATGGATCAGGATAACCAGGCGTTGCGGGTTGAAATAGCAGCCGCTGGACGATTTCTGGAGGAAACCCATAAAGCCAGCCGCACCGAGCGTAAGAATCTGACGGGCCAACTCGGCCGTTTAGCCGCTGAACTGAGTGCGCGCGAGCAGGCGGTCGACGATTTGCAGCAAAATTTATCCGAGTCCCAGACAGCGTTGGGAGATGCAGTTGCAAAAACAACAGAGTCGATTGATCGTGTCGAGGAAGAACGGACGAAAGTAGAGCGCGCAGATGCACAAGCGGGTCAGGCAGCGGCGCAAATTGCTGCGCGCGACGATACCATCAGGACGTTAGCAGCAACCCTTACGCAGCAGGAAGCTACCCTTGTAAGAGAAAAAGAGGCTGTGCAGGTATTGAGTGTCCGAGTGACAGAACTGGAAGCTTATGCCGCTGATCAGGCTGCCACACGTGATGTTCAAGCGCGGGCGGTAGTCATGACGGCAATAGCACCTCCGAGTATCTCTCTGATCGATCCGAGATTGCCCGCAATGCGTGGGCTAGTTAAAGTGAGCGTGCCGGTAAAGTCGGCCAACACCCAGCAGATTGTCGGGCGGGTCAGCGCACCTGCCGGGTTGCTTTCGCTGACGATTAATGGCGTCGCTGTAATTCCCAACGAGCAAGGAGTATTTACTACCGAGCTCAAGATCATTCAGCCCGACTTCCCGGTTGCGGTCGTCGCGGTAGATCAGGCCGGTCAAAGATCGGACCTGGAGTTTAGTTTTGCAGCCCGTGTCGCCAGCCTCATCAGTGATGATACTCTCCCAATTACCGCCCATGCACCTAAATACGACGGCCTGGCATTTGGTCGGTTTCATGCTCTGGTTATTGGCAACAACGCTTATCAGCACCTGCCACAGCTGAAAACAGCCGTGACCGATGCGCAAGCTGTGGCCGATGTGTTGGAAAAACGTTACGCCTTTCGTGTTACCCGGCTCATTAACGCAAACCGTTATCAGATCATGTCGGCCTTGAATGATCTCAGGGAGAGTCTCAGCAGCGACGACAATCTGCTCGTTTACTACGCGGGACACGGTGAACTCGATAGAGTCAATATGCGTGGTCATTGGTTACCAGTGGATGCCGAGTCTGACAACTCGGCTAACTGGATATCGAATGTTGCGGTTACCGATGTACTTAATGCAATGTCTGCGCGGCAGATATTACTGCTTGCAGATTCCTGCTATTCAGGCGCACTGACACGCTCCACTTTGACGGAGCTACGTTCGGGAAAGACAAATGCGGAGCAGCTTCACTGGATTCGCACTATGCTCAGCCGACGTTCGCGTCTGGCGCTCACCTCAGGTGGTCTTAATCCAGTACTTGACGCCGGTGGCGGCCAGCACTCGGTGTTTGCGTCAGCTTTACTCGATGTCCTGCGCAACAATCAGGATCTACTGGAAGGTCGCGACCTGTATGAACAGGTCGCCGCTCGTGTTGCCTACTCAGCATCGAATCTGAGATTTGAACAGGTTCCGGAATTCGCGCCTATTCGCCATGCAGGGCACGAAGCGGGCACGTTTTACCTGTTGCCAGCTGGGATCTGAGTAGCCAATAAAAACCACAGCTCTGCCGCTGGGGTTTTCTAGTGGATTGGGAATCCAACCCGGATGGTCGTACCGTTTGCGTCGTCGATGAATTCCAATTCCAAACCTGCGCTATCTGCCCGATAACGCATGTTTGTCAGTCCCCGCCCGCTGCCCGAGCTTGAACTCAGACCAATACCATCGTCTTTTATAGTGACACAGACACAAGCCACGCCGTTAACCGAGGTGTTGTCTGATGTTTCGAAGGTCAGCACCAGACCCTGGGAGTGTTTTATACAATTTGTCACGGTTTCCTGAAGTATGCGTAAGAAATGTAGCACGCGCTCGGGCCCCAACTTTGCCACCGGCGGTAAATCTGTGATGTTCCAGTTGAGGCTGAAACCTGCCGTATCAAGTTGTGATTGTACGCGATTGCGGAATAATCCCAGTGCGACCAGCACATCGTTGTCCACGTCTTCTAACGAGTCAATCATGAGACGCATATCCTGCAGCGCCGATCTCAGCTCCAGAGCCAAATCCTGATCGCGAGGGTCAGCGTGGTCCAACTGACCGAGAGCCGCGATGATCTGCCCACCGAAACCGTCGTGCATGTCGCGCATGATGCGTTCTCGTTCCCGGGATAACAGTTGTGCATTCTCAAGTTCCTGATGACGCCGGTAGGAGACCTCAATCTCGATGGCTTTGTCGGTGACACGTTGCTCCAGTTCCAGATTTAGCTGTTCAGTATCGCGCAGCGCATTGACGAAGCGCTTCAATAGGATGATGCCGAACGTGGTCAGTGTCGGGGCGGTGGCGAACTGCATCAACAGTCCACTGTGCCGGTAGCCGATCCCGGAAGTGACCAGCCAGTCGTGGGCACCCAATGCCACAGCCATCAAGTAGCAGACGGAAAGAAAAAAGACCTCAACAGAACGCTGCTGACTTAGAACGCGTGCCATGAGTGTAAGCGGGTACAGGGTCAGAACCAACAGCATGGCGATCCAGAGCATGCTACCAATCGCATTGAACGTTTCGACGTCGACCAGGATCACCAGACCCAAAGTGCAAGTGCCTATCAGTGCGGTTCCCTGAATCATCCGTTCCCAACGGGGACTGGGTTTATCGAGGAAGCGGAAGGTAAACATGCTGCCCGTGGTCATGAGCAGGCCAACGATGATATAGATAAACAGATCCCAAAAGGCGTTGTCGACTGGGACCTCTACGGTGAGGATAGCCAGATTATGTAAGTACCATGAGAACGAGAATGCGGCGAACCATGCATATACGCTTTCTTTGCGTACCAGGCTTAGTGCAACCATGAACAGACCTACAATCAGACTGCCGACCATGGTGGTAGAGAGAAATGTAACCCGCCAGAAATTGCGTTGTTCGTAGCTCGGGCGTAGATATTGATCCGGGCCCAGGTAAACCTCGCTCAAACGACCCCAATGACCGTTTGCCGCGACACGGATGTCGATGTAGTTCGTGCCGGGACGCAGTAGGCCGTTTGGAATGGAGTAAAGTAGCGGCCTGTTCCAATATCTTGCCAGGGGCTGGGTGGGATTAGCTTTGCCGCCGACGAGGATGCCGTTGACTGAAGCCGAGGGCGTCATTTCAACGGCGGGAACGTAGAGTGCCCACAATCGGTTGGGTGCGACGTCAAGGTCCAATCGAAGGCGATACCATACGACATCACCGTCATAGGGACGTTGACGCCAATCGTCGGGCAACGCTTGCTGAACACCCTCATCCTGCTCGGTCAAGGTTGGCGCATCAGTGATAATAATTTCGGCGTTAGAGATCTGGATGACGTTTTCGTCAGGGCGAAGCTGATGGAGGCCGATTACAGCCCCGGCCGCCAACAGAGCTACGGCCAGCGTTGCACTCCAGTAAAGCCATGGTTTCAAGTTATCGAAATAAGTCGTCAATTAGCGAATATCAATCAAGCCCATCTGAATGGCTTCAAAGACTGCTTCTCCCCGTGATCGAACCGATAGCTTGCGATAAATGTGCTGGATATGCGAGGTGACCGTATGCAAAGAAATATCCAACCGTTCGGCGATTTCCTTGTAACTGAAACCTTTGACCACGAGCTTCAGCACATCTTGCTCGCGGTTGGTTAGCGTGATGTCGCTTCCCTTTATTTCAGTTTTTTCTTGAAAGCGCTTGAGCAGGTGCCTGGCGATGCTTGGACTGATGGGCGAACCGCCATTCAGCACGGTGCAGATAGAATCGGCAATATGTGCCGGTTCCCGCTCCTTCAGGAGATAGCCAGTGGCACCCGCTTCTAAGGCGCTGACAACATGTTTCTCGTCACCAAACACAGTCATTACTAGCACCGCTGGCGGATGTTCTAGATGACTGAGAAAGTGAATGAAGTCGACGCCACTACCGTCCGGTAAACCCAGATCAACCAGGGCTGCATCTGCGCCTTGATGTTCGCTCCACCACAACCTGGCCTCGCGTAAGCTGCCTGCCATACCCGCGAACTCGAGCCGAGGATCGGCGTCAACTGCAGCAATTAGCTGATTTTGTGTGACGGGGTTGTCTTCCAGCAGGAATACAGTCCGTTTTGATGGTTGAGATGGCAAAGGGCGCCTCACAGTTCCTTGCGCAAACCAGCCCGCACACCCAGGCGGTCGAGATCTTCGTAACCCGACCAATAGGAAATATCTAGGAACGGCATCCAGCCGTTGGCAAAGACCGTTGAAATTCCGATTGAACTCGTCACAAATCCCGAATCGGGTTTGTCGCCGGACAATTGGAAACTATTGGCACTCGCATCCAGTACATAACCTGCGCGCATATCGTTGGCATCGTCCTCAAACTCATAGCCATAGGTGACGCTGGCATAGGGAATGATTACTCCTGATTCGGTACTTATAGCACGCTGCAGGCGCAGTCCCAGGGTTCCGACCAGAGATTGCTGATTTGACCCGCTGAATCGCATAGCGAGCCCGCTGCCTGAAGTGTCTCGCTCGACGAAGCTGTCTACTTCACTGTCGCTGAAAGTTAAACCGCCTTGGATACCAAACGACCAGCTCTCGACTGGGATTTGCCATCCGGCATTGATGCTCGCCCAGGTCGTATCGGTATCTGCAGAGCCTTTCACCAAGGAATTGGTTTGACCGACCACCCGGTTCGACTCCTGGAAAACGCTATTACGCTGATAATCAGCCTCGCCGCTCTGCATACCGAGGCTGATATCCATATATCCCTGTTCGCCAAGTCCGAATGCGAGGAAGGCTGTGACGCCAAGGGTATCGGACTGGATTTCACCGGCATCTGAAGCCGGTGTGAAATTTCTGCCGAGGCTCTCGCGCTCGAACTCTAAGTCAGTACGACTGCTCACAATCTGTAAGCCGATGACGGAACTGTTGGAGAGTCGATAATCGAATCCCACCTCTAATGTGTCGCTATCGGCATCATAACCCCGTTCCTCGTCGCGGTCCTGGGTACGGTCCAACTCCTCCCAGGTTCGACCGACATTGAACAACAGACTGAATTTACCTATATCCATCCGCACGGATTCGTCTGTGTTCGTTGTGCCTTCAGCACGGGTGCGCGCTTCTTCTGAACGCGAGAGCGCTGCGCGCAGTGCAACCTGATTACCTGACAAAGACTGGCTTGGATTGAGGGAGGACTCGCTATCGCCGGAAAGATTACCCAGCGCACTGTCCGTTTCTGCACAACGCGCGGCCAGAGCGGCGCTTGGATTGACACAGGCTGCGAAGAACAGATCCTGTAATTCGGGGTTGGCAGCGTGGACGTTGCCAACCACCAACAGTGTTATTGCTAAAACCTTAAGTCGGATTTTGTAATTCATTACCTAAGTACCTTTTTCTCTTGGCGATTGTCTGATTTAGTGGATCTTGTGCCAGATGACATAAGCGTTGCCCATATCGTGACGGTAGTCGAACTCGAATGGGAAATTATTTCGATACAGTGTTGCGCAGTCGATGTAGTCGTCGCCATTGTAGCGGTATAGCCCGCAAGTCACGCCTGGGTAGAGATCGAAGACTATCTGGTTAAATGCGGCTCCGAAAAAGTTGTTATCTCTTTCGTAGATATTAACCCGCATCTTATCCGGGTAACTGCTGTCGAAATGGGTACAGGTCCGTTCTGCACTAGTGCTCCGGCCGTTTCGGCAGCTGTTGACTTGGAAAGACCTGGGATCCCATATGGTGCGCCACACGTTGGCAGCATCAAAGCGTTCCAACGAGTCAGAGTAATAGCTGATATAGGCGTTCTCGCAGTAGTTGCCTTTGCGCTGTGAGATGTGTGCGTAAATTTCCGGCGCGCCCAGATACCAGGGCTCCCGTACGTTGCGAATCAACATGCGTCGAATACCAACGAAAGAATTGCCTGGTTCCTGCTCCACGGGTTTTGCTGCGATGTCCTTGCCTTTACGTGCGGCGTAGGAATCTGTCTATCCTCTTCGGTGATTGCTTCCGGCGTCCCCTTGAGTTCATGAGTTTCGTGCTCCTCAGGCGCGACTATAAGTACGACGATCTGAGGTGGTGTTCTGGCATCCAGTCTCACTTTTGTGCCGTTACTTACCGAATAGCCGATTATCTCCTGAGTCGTTTGATCATCACCCGCGGGCGCAAACGCCACCACAAAATCCTTACCGCCCTTCCATTTGGCGCGATGAGCTTCGACCGGTATGTAAAGGTTATATCCTTTGAGTTCGCTGCTGGCAGACTTCTGTCGTGCTTTGGAACTCCTGTTGAGCTTGGCTAGCTTGGCAAGCCCTGGTGGTGTATTTCGTTGTTTCGCCGCTTTTTCGAGAAACCTATCCAGCGACAGAATACTCTCGCGATTTTTTGATTTAGCGATTTCTGAGCGTAGGAATCCACGAAAACCGGGGGTTGCGGTCAAAGTCGCCAGTTGCTGGGCCATGCCGTCCAGGTCCGCATTAATCTGACGTTGAAGTTCGTCTGAATCTGCAGGTACTGCACCAAACGTGATGTGTGGAGTAACCGATAACGCCAGACTAATAGCGACCATAATGCCGAGTTTGTAGTACACGTTGATCCTCCCGTATATATACCCGATAGAGTCTGTAATTTGCAGACGGGCCACAATCCCAAATATGTGTGATACCCAGTTGCCCCTGCCACGCGTAGGTTGAAGAGTGACACGGGTACACGGAGGAAGAATTCGATGTCCGCAAGATATGTATTGGTCGCGATGGTATGGGTCGCGAGTATGGGGTTTGTGTCTGCTGTCGCTGCTGCAGGTGTGGCAAGCACTAACGATGTTGCAAGCACTAACAAGGAACTGGAAACCGTCGCTGCTTCGCTCGCCGAAGCGTTGGCGGAGTCGAACTTTCGAGGAATGTTACGTTCCGCTATTGCGCAATCGAAACGGCGCGAAGGCATTGTAAAGCTCGCGGATATTCTGAAGCGGGGGAAATCTGCGAAAAAACCTGCGCCGGGACTCGAAAAAGCAGGTCAGGCAGCCACGAGAGTGAACAAGGGGCGGGTAAAAGCGACCCACCCGGATCTTGATGGTTTGGATCTCTACATCCCAGTGGAAGCTCATCGCGCCAAATGGAAAGGTGGTAAGGATTTTTACATCGCGTATGCACCGGTGGGCGATGAAAAGGAAGTTCGCGAAATTGTGGCGTTCTCAGTTCGCGATGGAAAACGGGTTAGTTTTGACCCTGCCAAGGCGCCCGATGCCATTGTATTGGTGGTAGCCCCCGAAGAACATGGTAGCCACGAACAGCTAGGCGTGCGCGGTAAGGGTCCTGTTGCACCTAAAGATCCGGATGCGAAAGCCCAGTTCGAAGGCAAGGATGCACACGACAAGCCGGTGAAACAGGATCCGGGTAATTCCTATGTGGGGTTACATTTCCTGAAACTTTACAATAGTCAGGAACCCTGGTGGCTGGGTGATGCGGAAGTGACTGTCTATTTGGGTATGAAAACGGGGTCTACATGTAGAATCTCACAAACAAACGCGGATTATGTCAACAAGACGGGTATTTGGTACAACACCTGGGACGGTTTTTCTCCGCATGTTAAACGCTACTTTACACGAAGCTATGGAACCAAAATTCATATCCTGTTGATGGAGAGAGACTTCAGTCTATTGGCAGACTTCAGTAACGAGCTCTTTACGATCGCCAGCGGCGTAACCTGCGCCTATCAGACCATGAGTACCTGGGATAAAATCGACAGCGCATCTACCTATACTACCAATTGGAATTTCGGCTATGACTTCAGGCAGTACATTGGTGACGCATACCTCTATTGGCGTAAGGAACACTGATCACGAATGAGATTGACGCTCTGCAATACGCCTGAGTATGAGGCTATTTCTGTAGCGGCCCAGGTTTTAACAACCAACAGAGAAGGGCCTGGTTTGGCGGCATACAGTCCGGCAGAATTGGTGTTCACCGAAAAATAGCAGAGCATTGATCTGTTTCGCTGTGAGTCCTTACATGCTCAAGTTTTATTGGGTCTAGTCGTCATGGATCAGGTGGAGTCGCCACCTAAAGACGAGGCGCGCCAAATCAATGGTTTCGGCATTCGTCAAGACCCTATTGGTGGCAACGCGTTGCCCCGCATGTTTGAGCTTCTGCATGGCGCAACCTCAGCCCGCTATATAAGTTGAACAAGCGAGCACGTCCCGTGTGTAACCGCGTCAAAAGACACGTCCGTGCAAATCGCCGATTCAATCGCCAACTACTAGTAGCATGAACGGCGCGAGCCTCTAACCTCCGCTCAAAAGCACGAAGGAATTTGGCTTGTATGGGTCCATACTAATGCGGGACACGTATCCACCTTGCGGCAGAACCCAATAGAAAAGGTGATATCCAGCGCTCAGATACTGCAATGTCGCGTAGTCCGACCAACCGCTTGTCTTCTGTAGATTTTCCAACGTGACATATTTACCGCCCTCATAGTGCTTTATAGACACACCACTCGTAGCTGTGAGATACGCATTCATATTGAGCGTGTACCAACCATCAGCAGGAACACGCACCGTGACCTGTACGTGTGGCGTCGTGGCTGTTCCACCTAAACCAGTGACTATAGATGTGGATAGACGCACATAGGCATCACGAGGGTACGCGTGATTCACCAGCGCACCATAGAATGTGGCATAGCCGTACGGGCTGGGCGAGTAGAGTGATCTGTGTGCGCCGTATTGATCGACCGTGGGCGTGAGGTCTAATGATCCTGCATCCGCTGCCTGTGCTTGCGTAACAATGAAACTGAGGATGCCGTCGACTACGTTCGGCGTCTGGCTGTTTGTAGACACCTTTTTGCCACCACCCGGTCGACGAGCTTTCTCTGCATGCTCTATGCGTTCACGTCCACCCGGTCTCGCGTGGATCTTTTTTAAGAGATCTTTGGCTTTCGCTTTACCCGGTGGCTGCCCTATTTTATCGGCACGCTCTAGCGCTTCTTGCTCGGCAATGACCTGAGGTGGCATTTCTTTCTCGCCTACCAGCGCTCTCAGCGAAGCGCCTTCGGCAGCATTTGCCGCGGTCGCGGTGCAGAACAGGAGCGCTGTGAGAAAAACTGCTCCTGCTCCTGAAATCATGGATATACGCATTGAATTCTCCTGAAGGGTGGCCTGCTATCGTCTAATAACAAGGGTTATGTGAGCCATACTGTTAACGATTATTGCCGAATACGAATACGATAGGCATCCCTAGTATTAGGGATACCTAACACGGTTGTATCGACTGAATCTCACTTGGCACCCTGAACCTAAAATGCCAAATGCCGTCTTTCTTCTGTAAATAGGAGTTAGTCCAGCGTAGTTTAGGCGTAGATTCCCCTGTGTTGTGTACCAAAAGTGGGTCACACAACAACCTTTAGAATCGGCCGCCGCACGGTGGCGACACATGTCGGCAGTCCACTTCCTAACGGAGTTGAGACTTCAAAAGAATGTGGTGGCGAGAGACAGAATTACCTGGCCGTCACACGGGGCCGCCGCGCGGTGGAGACACGTGTCGGCAGTCCACTTCCTAACGGAGTTGAGACTTCAAAAGAA
>JBLHKV010000074.1:0-14570 GCA_047618115.1 Halieaceae bacterium
ATAGTGAGAGGTGGGACCGGAAAAGTCTGTCATGGTTTAGGCCGCTAGTCGTCAGGCGGGAGAGCATAAACCCTCGATACCGGCGTTGCCAAGGACTGATTCAGAATCAAAAATGCATGTTATCCTGCCGATAATTATAATAAACAGTCGAGACAAGAAATGGCTACAGAAACAAGCAACGGCGGCGCTTGGGCGATGATTCAGGATTACTTCCAGAGTTTCAAGCTGTTGCGGGATAATTCCGCCGCATACTGGGGCGTGCAGAGCGTCGTTGTGCTCGACTCGATCGCCTACTTTTCCATGATCTCCATCGCCAGCTTGTTCCTCATACAAAATATTGGTCTTAGCGAAGTGAATAGCGGCTATACGATTACCGCCTATGGCACGTTGGTGACCGTGACGCTGTTCGCCGCTGGCTTTTTTACCGATGCACTCGGTGTTAGAAAATCGTTGTTACTGGCTATGGCGATTCAGGGTGCCTCTCGGATTGGCATTATTTTTTGTGGCTTTTCGCCAGATTTACCCGGTAGGGAGTGGTTGGTCATCTTGTTCCTGATTCTTGGCGCGCCGGGAAATGCGATGACGCAAACTGCTTTCCAAACAGCCAACAAGCTGTTCAGTAGCGAGCGCAGCCGATCGGCTTCTTTCAGCATCTGGTATCTTTTGATGAATGTTGGCGCCGCGGCCGCTGGGTTTTCAATCGATATCGTCCGTAAAACACTGGACCTGGATATTACCTATATCTTCGTGCTTGGCGCCATTACCGCGGTTATGAGCACGATAGCGATTATGTGGTTTATTCACCGCGACGACGCCCTGAACGTGATTGAGTCGGATGACGATCAGGCCGATGCGATAGTGGAAGAGACTGAAGGTTCTGAGAAGTCCGGCTGGGAGTTCATGGTGGAAGTGGTCCGCGAGCCCGTATTCAAAAGAATGCTGGTGCTAATGGCTGCTCTATTGGGCGTAAGGGCCGTGTTTCTTTACATGTACCTGCTAATGCCTATTTACTGGACGCGTACCATCGAGGCAGTGAGCGGCGAAAAAACCGATATGGGCCTGTTACAGGCCATTAATCCTATCTTAATTGTGGTCGGTATCATTTTGTTTATCCCCTTCAGTAACCGATTCAATGTGTTCAGCATGCTGATATTCGGTGCCATTATCAGTGCCAGCTCGCTGGTCATCATGGTTTTGCCGTGGCAGTTTTTCGGCCCCAATATGGCGCAGTCCTACTTCACGATGTCAGTGTTGATGTTGGTAATGTTGAGCGTGGGTGAAGTGATATGGAGCCCCAAACTGAATGAGTATATTGCCACCATCGCTCCGAAGGGGCAGGAGGGCAGTTATTTGGGGATGAGTATGATTCCGTGGTTTGCGGCGAAGCTTCTGGTGGGCGCAATGAGCGGCCATCTCTTAACCCGATGGGTACCCGAAGGTATCGGTGTGCAATTGCAAGCGGGGACTGTGGCCTTTTGGGATACCCCGGAGGCGATGTGGTTACTACTTTTCATATGGGCAATCTCGGGACCGATTATCGCTTTGGTGTTTCGTGGTTGGTTTACCAACGTACCGCACGCTGATCAGACAGTGTGATAGTTGATACAGCGAGATAGACATAAGGTACCTGATCGAGAGGGTCTATCCCAGTTTCGGCTGCACCAGGTTGGCGTAAAATCCCCCCGAATTCAGTAGCGATGAATGGCAGCCACGCTCGATAATTCGACCCTTGTCGAGCACCAGAATTTCGTCTGAGTGTTGTATCGTGCTCAACCTGTGGGCGATGGCGATTACGGTTTTGTCGGAAAAAACATGGTCGACCGCGCGTTGAATCTGTCGCTCGGTAACCGAGTCCACGGCGCTTGTAGCCTCGTCGAGTAATACCACATCGCTGCCACTGGCGATCGCTCTCGCGAAGGCGATCAATTGTCCCTGTCCGGCGGATAGGTTGCCGCCGTTGTTCTGAAGCACGAAATCAAAGGTGTTCGGTAGGGTATCGATAAACTCATCGGCGTAGACATAGCGGGCAGCTTGTATAACGGCCTCGTGACTTATTCCCGGTCGGCCAAGGCCGATATTAAAGGCAATGCTTTCGTTAAACAGGTAGATCTCCTGTTGCATCAGCGAGAAGAGCTTGGCAACTAAAGGTTTTGGTATTGCGCTCAACTCAATACCATTGAGCTTTATACTGCCCTCATAGCCATAGTATGTTTTGGTCAAGAGTCTGAGGACGGTTGATTTCCCGGAGCCGGTGCTGCCAACCAATGCGATTTTTTCTCCACTACGCAGAGTGAAGCTGACGCCGTCGAGCACGTAGGGGCCTATGTTGCTGTAACGAAAGCGGACGTTGTCGAACTCCAGAGATATAAAAGCATTCAGTTGCACATCTAGATTTTGCGCGATCAGGTGCTCACCGAGACTTGCGTCCTGCTCGTTCTCGAGGGGCTGATGAAATATCGCCTCGATATGGGTCAGAGCTGCCAGGGCACGCTGGATGGAAGCTATTTGCGAGGTGATATCGCGAATCGGAACGAAAATTTTGTCTAGGGTTTGAATGAATCCAATCAGTACGCCAACCGTGACGGCAGCAGCCATTATTTCGTTGGCTCCGTACCAGATTATCAGGCCCATGCTAATGGTAGTAATGCCTTCGATGATGGCGAATAAGCCCGAGTCGTACAAATTTGACCGCGATTGGGTGTGGAAGAATGCCCGGGTATAGTGATTGTAACGAGTCTGGACTTCGGCTTCTGCCGAATATAACTGAACTGTCTTCATACCCTGAAGACATTCCTGCAAGTAGCCAGTTCCCTGGGAAAGCAGCTCACGGGATTTAAGGTAAGCGGCGTGAAGTCGGCGCCGTAAAACCCGGGTCGCTATATACATGGGTGGGGCGATAAGCAGGCTGATCAGGGTGAGTTTCCAGCTTATTGTGGCAAGGAAGATCAACAGGGCCACGGCGATGAGTAGATCGCGAATCATCGATAGCAGGCCAGAGGCGAGGGACTCGTTAATGGCTTCCAGGTCGCTGGTGAGTCGGGTCAACGTGACGCCAATGGGGGTTGTGTCGAAGTAGCTGCGAGGAAAGTGTAAAACACGACCGAACATGTCCGTACGCAGATCGCGGATAGCGTGCTGAGCCGCTTTTTGCAGGAAGTAACTGTATACAGTGCTAGCCGTATAATTTCCGATCAATACGACGCTCAGAAGCAAAATCCATAGTGGCATCCCCTCCCACTGGCCGGGGACGAATTGCTTGTCGATGATCTGAATAATCAACCAGGGAAATGCGATGCTGCACAGCACAGAAACTGGAATTGGCAGGAGCCCGACAATCAGCTCTCGTTTGTAGGGAGTCAAATAGGGCCAAAATCTACTTAGGGCCTTCCAATCCTTAGCGGCTCGACCAATTGAATTGCTCATGTTGCCGCCGCGGCTGCGAGTTGATCGCTCTGCTGCAGGAATGACCAAGTATCGCGATACACCGCGGAGCTTTCGAGTAGCTGTTTATGACTTCCGTCGGCGACAACACAGCCTTCTTCCAGCAGAATTATCTTGTCGACGCGCTCCAGTACCGCTGGACGATGAGATATTATCAGGCTGCTCTCGCTGCGCAGATTATCGAATATCTGTGATAGTAAGAAACGCTCCGTCTCGTTATCGACAGCCGACAAAACATTGTCGAGTACGATCAATTTGCACGGTGTATACATGCCCCGGGAGAGGCTTAAACGCTGCTTTTGACCGCCAGATAGCAAAATACCTCTCTCGCCGACCAGGGTTTGTTCTCCCGATGGAAGTTTCTGCACTTCCTCCAGCATATCGCTTTGATACAAGGCCTCTTCGATGGATAGGGTGTCTTTCCGGCGATCGGAGCCAAAAGTTATGTTGCTACTAATGGTGTCGGAAAAGAGGAATGGCTCCTGGGTAATCGTGCGTATCGTGTTGCGCACGTCGGCTCGCGACAATTCTGCCAGATCCCGGCTGCCCAGGAATATCTGCCCCGGTGCAACATCGAGATAGCGATTTAGGCAATTGACGAGGGTAGTCTTACCGCAGCCAACCTTGCCGAGGATCGCCACTTTTTGTCCCGGTAGAATATCAAAACTGATGTTTTTAAGCGCCGGACTATTGGGTTTGTCCGGATCATCACTGGGGTAGGTGTAACTAAGCCCTCTGATACTCACGCCGTGGTCGAATAAGGTGGTGGTGCTGGATAACGGTTCCGCGTTTAGGGTTGCATCACTTTGTGCAAAAATACGGCGGATACTGCGCAGGCTAACGAGTCCCATCTGAAAAGTCGATACGATGCGGCCCAGGGAAATAAAGGGCAGTGCCAGCAAGGTTGCATAGGATAAAAAGGCGGTGAGTTCTCCAAGGCTTAACTGTCCCTGGATCAGAGAGAGACCGCCAAAGCCCAGAATTAGTATTTTCAGGACGCCGTCTGTGTACTGCAGGATGGGTAGGAAGAAAGTGCCAATCTTGAGTTGTTTCAGGGAGTAGCTCAGCAGTAAATCATTATCACCTTGGAATTTATCCACGGCCCATTCTTGAATGTGATGGCTTTTTATTTCCTCTACGCCGCTGAGAAAGTTGACCGTGCTCGCCGAAAGCGCCTGCAAAACAAGCATGCGCTGCTTCATCAGCCTGCGCAGGTAGGATATCGAATATGTCACTACAAGAAACGAAACAACCATCGGTATGATGCAGTACAGAGTTAGCGTGGGTGAGAGCTGCCACATCTTGATTGGGGTCAGCGATAGCGCGAAAAAGATATTAAATACTTGCATCAGCCCGACGCCGGCCATCGCACGCACGCCATTAATGTCGTTGTTGACGATCGAGATAAGTGCGCCCGTTGGGTGATTCTGGTAGAAGGGGCGTTGCAGCTTTGTCAGGCAGGTAAATGCATCGTCCTTCAACTCTCGTTCAACATCGCGTCCCGGATTGAAGAAAAGCATGCGGGACAGTGTGCGTGTGGCGATCATCACGGCAGCAAAACCAACCACATAATAGATACTGGTAAGTAGTTCCTCGTAATTTGCCTGGATCGATTGGCTGAGGATGTCGATACTTTTGCCGATGTAGACAGGAATGTTTACGGCCAGCCAATTAGTGAAGAACAGAGCCACGATGCCAAAAAAGTAAGAAACTTTGTGGTGGCCTGCGTAGTAGAGAAAGAAGCGAAATTCGCTCATGGACTGGGGGATTGCGTTCAAGGGGTTCAAAAATTTATTGGGTGAGTGACTTTACGCTATTGGCGTCCGACAAAGTACCGGCAGGAGAAAATTTCGTTCAGGCAATGGTCTCAGTTGCACAATCTGATCTTCAGGCTCAAGATTGGCCCTATTTTGGATATGGGGTAAACGCTTTGGACTGGGACGATATGAAGGTATTGCTCGCTTTGAGCCGGCGGGGCTCGGCGCGCGCGGCGGCACAATCCCTTGGGGTAAGCAACTCAACGGTTACCCGTCGGCTGGATGAGCTGGAGCGTAATTTGCAGTCCCGGTTGTTCGACCGCACGCCAGATGGCTACAAAATGACTGCCAACGCTGAGCAAATTCTACCCACAGCGGAACACATTGAAGAGTTGATTCTGGCGGCCGAACTCAAAATTAAGGGTAAGGATGAGGATCTTGAGGGCGTAATTCGACTCACAACTCCCGACGTGGGTCGCATGGGTTTTCTAGTGCAGGGCCTGGCAGAGTTTAGCCGGAAGTACCCCGCCATTGAACTCGAAGTGTTGGCCAGCCACGAGGCTCTGGACCTGAGTCGAAGGGAGGCAGATATCGCGATTCGAGTGATGCCCGCGAACGTCAAACCAGCGGACTACCTAATCGGACGCTATTTGTGTCCTCTCTCGACTTCGACTTATGTTCATCGCGCTTTATTGAGGTCAGATGATCCGGGGGATGTCTCACACCTGTGGTGGATCGGAAAGAGCCTGGCTGGGCAGAGGGAGGAGTGGTTGGCGGGTAGCGACTTTCCGGAGTTGCCGGTGCGGCATTCCATAGTGAACCTGGGGCTGCTGGGTGCAGCTGTCCGAGCGAAAATGGGCATGGCCTTAATGCCCTGTTTTGCCGCTGCGGAAGACGGCGAGGTCGTGCGCGTCCCGGGAGCGCGGGTCTTCCACCATTCGGATATGTGGGTGCTGACCCACAAGGACTTGCGCTTGAGTGCGCGGATGCGGGCCCTACGCGAACTTATTGCCACAGAGTTTGGGAAAATTAGCCACCAGTTGGATACTCGGGAGGATGTCAGTAGCACAGAGGGTGTCCAAAAATGAAACGCGGCCGATCATTTATGGATATTTCAATCAAAAATAGATAGGTCTAATATCGCTTCCGTACACACACATATATCGGGAGAAAGACCAATGAAAACACTAACTGCAATGACCCTGGGGCTCGTTATGAGTACCACTGCACTGCCTACACTCGCTGCACAGTTGGACCCGGAGCAGCTGTCCCAGTGCAAGTCTGAATTGGGTGCTATTTACGGAGACGATGCTCGCTTCAAATTGAAGTCGATCAATGGCCGCAAAAACAAGATGCGTATCAAGACGATACCAGTCGACGGAGAAAGCCTGACTGTGACCTGCTGGAAAGATTCGTCCGGCACCATTCAATTGATTGATCGGGAAGGCGTAGCGTTGGTTAATCCCAGCTACGATCCAACCGACAAAATATCCGACAACGATTGATTTCAAACTGATTGACCGCGACGTGCGCTATGCCCGTCTCGGTTAATCCAAGGTTCCTCTGCTACACTTGCTAAAAACTGATAGCGCTCGTGTGGTACACCTTATGAAACTCCAACATTACTTGATCTATTTTTTTCTGCTGTGGCATGCCAGCGCTAGCGCATTTGCACAAACAGGAAATGTACAGGGCGTCTCGCTGACGAGACTGGATCGAATCGACAGCATGGCGCAGCAGTATATCGACGCGGGTCGATTACCTCCCGTCGTATATGCCGTGGCAAGAAGGGGTGAGACGGTGAGGGTTGCGACCGTCGGCTCGGCAAAAAAAGACGATATCTTTCGCATCTATTCGATGACAAAGCCAGTGACGACAGTCGCTGTTTTACAGCTGTACGAAGCCGGGAAATTTCTCCTGACCGATCCGGTTTCGCGCTATCTGCCCGAGTTCACCAGTCCACATATCTACCTCGGTACAGATAACGACGGCGTGGTTCAGACTCGACCGGCCGTTAAACCTATCACCATTGAAGATCTTCTTACCCACACTGCGGGATTGACCTATGGCGACCCGACAACCACCGGAGTGTCGCTTCTCTACAGTGCAGCTGATATCTGGTCCGCTGATTCCCTGGCTCGTTTTTCCGATAATGTGGCCGCACTACCTTTGATGTTTGAACCCGGCTCGCGCTGGCATTACAGCGTCGCGAACGATATTTTGGGGCGGCTGGTTGAGGTTGTGGCGGGTCGGCCATTTGATCGGTTCGTTCAGTTGCAAATTCTCGAGCCGCTGGCTATGACGGATACCAGTTTCGTCCTGCCGGGCGATAAAGTGTCGCGGTTTACCGACATCTATGCTCGAGACGGTGAGACGATGATTCGATCGGAAGCGGCTGCGAGTAGTGCCTACCTCGATCCCAACAAGGTCCCCTATGGGGGTGGTGGGCTGCTTTCGACAGCGGCTGATTACCTCCGTTTTGCACAGATGCTGCTAAATGGCGGTGAGCTCGACGGCAATCGAATTCTTGGCAGGAAAACGGTAGATCTTATGATGATGGATCACCTGGCTGGGTTTGAGGAACCGAAACTGGGTGATGACTGGGTTGGTAGAACCGAAAATCGCAGCAAGGAAATGCACCTTGGGCTGGGATATGGCTATGGTGGCTATGTGATAACTGACGTCGCCGTTAATGATGTTCCCGGCTCAGTGGGTACGTACTCCTGGGGTGGTACTGCGAGTACCTACTTCTTTGTGGACCGTGAAGAGCAATTGATAGGACTGTTCCTGACACAATTGACACCGTCCGACAGCTACCCTTTGAGAGCTCAGTTCAGGGGGTTGGTATATCAAGCTCTGGTGGATTGAGTTAATCCCCCGACTTGGAATTGAGGTCGGAGTCTGGTTCCCCGCGCCATTGCTCGCCAATGATGGGGTCTTCCTCTTCAATCGCAAGTGCCACTCCGGGGCGACGTTCCCAGGAATAGCGTCTGCGGGTCGGCAAAGGGTCCCAATGGCGGAATAGGGTCGCAAATACTGCGCCTGAGAGTGCTCCAAAAAAATGCGATTCGAAAGATACGCCGGGATCCCCCGGGAGAATCGTTAATAACATACCGCCATAGAGGTAAAACGCAACCATCAGGATGGCCGCTGAACGCTTGTCGCGGCGCAGTATGCCGCCGATGAAGAGGTAGAAGAAAACACCGTGGGTGATGCCACTGGCTCCGAAGTGGAAGCTTGACCGGGCGAACAACCACACTCCGATACCCGACATTAACCAGATCCCGGCTAGAGCCCAGTAACGTGATTTTGGGTAGCCGTAAATTAGCATGGATCCCAACAGCACCAACGGCGGACTGTTGCCGAAAAGGTGCTGCCATGAGCCGTGGATAAGAGGGCCAGTGGTGATGCCAATCAGCCCCATCGAAGAACGTGGATAGACACCGAAGTTGTGCAGACTTAGGCCGAGAAAAAATTCAACTAACTTGATGAGCCAAAGCAGGGCGACGAAGGTCAGGGCGATGGTTAAGGTGTGTCGCCACGTTGGGTGTGAACTCATCAGCCACCGCTAAGAAGCGCCCCTTGCGAATTTACTGTGGAATGCTCTGGTGAAAAAGCGGTCGATTTCTGCTGGCGTCCGCGTCGGCGCGCAGAGGTAAGTGCGGCACCGCCGATACGTGCTGTCCGCATATCGCCAAATGGAGAACCCAAGCCGCTGTTCACGATCAGCGCTACGGACAGTTCTTCACTGGGGTCGGCCCAGGCGCCAGAGCCGCCAAAACCGAAGTGCCCGAACGCCTTGGGAGGGAATCCACGAGTGGTGGCAACGCCGTGATAACCCAGGCGCCAGCGCATATCAAAAGGTATTACCGATTGTTTTCCTGTCGGTTTTTGTAACGTCGTGGCCACGTCCAAGGTTTTTCTTGAAAGGAGGCGTTGTCCTTCGAGCTCGCCGCCGTTGGCTAGTAGCGCATACATCTTCGCGAGTGAGCGAGCTGTGAATAAGCCATTGCCGGCCGGTATTGCCACCCGCAGTGATTCTGGGGACCCGAAGTCAAAATCGCTTATACCCCGGGGCGCCAGCGCATCGAAAATACTCACCAGATCTGAGTCCCGACCGACGAGCCGTAGCATCTTGCTGATATTTGACGCCGTGAGTTCGGCGTAGCGTCCAAAAGACGTTTTGCTGAGCTTTTGCGTAGAGCCTGGAAAGATCAGCTTGGCTGCACGTTGGATTTCCTTTTTTGGTGCGCCGATATACATTCCGTCCAACCCAAGAGGCTTTGCGATTTCGGTTTGCACCAATCGGGAGAATTTTTTACCCGATACGCGCTGAATAATTTCACCGACAAGAAAGCCATAGGTTAGGCCGTGATAGCCAGTCCGGGTGCCGGGAGTGTGTGCTGGATGGCTCTGTTCGATGGCCTGAATCATGTGATTCCAGTCCAGCATTCTATCGGCGCGGTCGATCATCTGGCGGATATGGTAAAGACCGGACTGATGGGATAGAACCTGTCGAACGGTAATGTTCTCTTTTCCATTTTGACCGAACTCTGGCCAGTAGTCGGCGACGCGTGCATCGTAATTGATGGCACCGCGGTCGGCGAATACATGCAATAAAGTGGAGGCCACACCCTTGGTAGTGGAAAAGCTGGGAGCCATCGTGTCCTCGTTCCACGGGGTCTGCTCGGCGTCGCTATAGCCTCCCCACAGATCCGCTACACATTGGCCTTGATGGAAAACACAGGTTGCCGCGCCTCCGGAATAATTCTCCAGTATTGTACGCAGCGTAGCCTCGACGGCCTTGAAGTCTGGATGAATCCATCCATCCATATGTACCTGTGCTTTACGGAACCTGGTGAGGCTTACAGTCATCGCGTCGATCCGCTGGTTTTTGAATTATGGCCGTATCATACCGCCATGTCTGGGCAATACCACCTGGGCTCAGCACGCTTGAAGCCAACCATGAGGAATAGTACTCACGCAGAGCTAAATCATATTCATGGTTTGACGATTAGCCATACCCCCAGAAAGACGATTATCAAACCGCCCAGTTTTTGCAGGTCAATCGGTCTCACAGACAGGCCAAAGGCACCGAAGTGGTCGAGTAGACTCCCGGTGAGCAACTGCCCGGCTATAATCAGCAGCATCGCCGAGGCGGCTCCGATGTGTGGGATCAAATAGGATATCGCGCTGACTACCACCAGCCCCATGATGCCGCCCGACACCACATACCACGGTAAGCTGGTCCAGGCGGCGAGCTTGCCACCCCCCATCATCACCAGCGGAATCAACGCGGCTATTGCGCCACCGAGGTGGATGATAAAGACACCTTCCAGAATGCCAAGGCGCTGGCCTATCATGCTGGAAAATGGTCCCTGCAGGCCGATAGCGATGCCCCCCAGTAACCCTATTGCGACTATGGGAATCAGAGCGGTCATGAGCGTTCCTCGCGTGTTATCTTCAGGGCGGTATTCTGTCGAACACTGCTTTACAATTACGGGGTTGCCGGTTCGTCGGGTGATTTGTTATTTGACTGCCGTATCATCGCTCAGCACCGTGCTGCTGTCGAGGTGGCAGCGCTTTAGAGAGTATAGATTGTGAAGAAAAACCCTCCACCATCCGAATCGAATTTAGGGCCCGATCTGGTTGCCTTGCGCATTCCCCACGTCGATACCGGGCTCGAACTTTTTATCCATGACCACCGCGATCTGCACGTGTCAAAAACCCTGCGTGAAACTGGTATCTGGGAGCCCTATGAAACGCAGTTACTGGTGGATGCACTGCGGTCTGGCGATGTGTTTCTGGATGTTGGCGCCAATCTGGGCTACTACACGGTACTAGCGGCTTCACTCGTGGGAAGTGAAGGCAAGGTCTTTGCCTTTGAGCCGGAACCGGCAAACTTTAGCTTGCTGGAAAGCAGTTGCCGTCACAACGAGCTTACCAACATAGAGCTGCACTGCGTGGCGCTCTCGGATGTTGATGGCTCCGGTTACATGTTCCTCAACCAATCAAATCTTGGTGATCACCAGATCTATGACGATGGCGGAGGTCGCGAACGTATCGAGATTCAGCTGGTCCCGGGTGATATCTGTCTGGCTGTGCACGCATCGCGCGCCGACGTGATCAAGATAGATACGCAGGGCGCGGAGTACAATGTTCTCAGTGGCCTGCAAAAGCTGATCAAAAACAGCCTGCCGGATCTGATTATGATAGTAGAATTTTGGCCGGCGGGCCTGCGTCGAGCTGGCGGTAGTGGCGACCAGCTTTTGGATTTACTGCTCGAATATGGTTTGGATATTCAAATAATTGATCATCTTGGCCACAGTCTAATTCCCTGTACGGAGGCGGATCTCAGATTGTGGATTCACGATGTCGATAATACGCCCGGAAACGATGGCTTCCTGAATTTACGCCTGGGTAGACGGCTCTAGTCGCTGGTCGTTACTGGTGTCCAGCAGGAATTGCATGTGGAAGGTTGTGCCGACGTCGACGTCCGAGGTCACTGCCATTTCGCCATGGTGTTGCTCGGTGACAATAAAGTGCGAAAATGACAGGCGCTTACCGGCGTCGTAATCTGTGTCGGCGGGGCTATCACTGAAAAAGGGTTCGAAAATTCCCTGTTGATCTTCGTAGCTTAGGCCGCGACCATTGTGGTGCACCTTGACCCATAAATTGCCGTAAAACTCCCTGACCTGGATATTAATGGTGGGAACGTGATCGGGTCTGTCTACCTCGCCCATCGCGTGGCATGAGTGCCGGAAAAGACTTAGCATTACCTGTTGCATTTCGGAGGTGTAACAGGGAATTTCCGGGAGGTCATCGGCGTAGTCACGCTGGACAACGATATCTCTAAACTTGACCCCCGATGATACGGAGAGCACATCGTCGGCCAGCTTCAAAGTGTGGTCTATCAACCCTGTGATGCTGGCTAGATTTTTTTCACCACCGTGGCTGCTGGCAAATTCCAGTAGATTGCTGATAACCGCAGTTGCCTGCTCGCCTTGCACGATGACGTCCTGGAGTAATTTAACTTGGCTTGAAGAATCGTCGCCGTTTGGTTCCAAGTCCGCCAGCACCGCCTTGGTGTCCTGGAGTATGGCCTGCAGAGGAGCATTAATATCATAGGCCATGGTCGCTGCAAGCTCGCCCATGGACGACATTTTATCGCGTTGAATCAGCATGTTCTCGGTGAGGATTCGTTGCGTTACCTCGTCAATCAAAATAACAACGCCGGTTTCAATCTGTTCTTTAAGTGGGTAGATAGCGATGTCGAAGTGATAGTGTCCGCGCTGGCTTTGCTTGATCGTCAACGTCTCGTGTTTATCGATGACTTGATTGATTTGCTCTGGCATCACCGTAATGAGGGGGTACGCCTTCCATAGATCTTTACCCAGTGCTTGCTCAGCGGAAACCCCGGTAAACTCCTCGGCGCGACGGTTCCATTGAGTGACCTGCATTTGCGGATTCAGTCCGATTAGCATCAGCGGCATCGAGTGTAGTATATCGTTGATGTAGGCTTCTGATGCGCGCAAGCGGGTGCTGGTTTCGCGGTGTTGGCTAATTTCTCCCTCGAGAAGCTGATTGGCTTCATCCAGAGTTGCTGTTCGGTCTTTGACCCGCTGCTCAAGTTGGCTGCGAATACCCTCCAATTCCCGATTGTATCGCTGCGCTTGCCGTTGGCTGATCAGTAGCCGGACAACAGTAAAGGTAAGCGCGATGATGAAGATACCACTGGAGAAATTGGCAACATACTGCCAGTTGGTGCGGCCGTCCTCGTCGTTGAACACAGCTAATAGTGCGGCGTGTACAACGGGGTTGTAGAGCGCCAGGCAAACGATAATTAGATATCTTTTCATGGTTTCAAATTTTGTGTTTTGGCCAAGCCCATGCTTCGCCTAAGGCCTTAGTATAGTTGTTATTCTCTTCGAAAACGATGTGAGGACGGTGATCATTGTTGTCACAACTGGCCCTTACCTATTTATTTCAAGGTGGGGTAACATGGTTCCACAAAATAGCCAAAAAATAATAAAGAGTGTTGTTACATGATTCACATACTGCGCAGTCTAATTATTGGTTTTGCTCTGCTGCTTGCTCTGCCCTCCATGGCCGGCGAGCTGACGCTGGATGCTCCCCGGGTGCTGTTGACAGAGGTTTCTGCCAGCGTCGAGGTTACAGGTCTGGATGATCGGCAGGTGGTAATCAGGTTAAATGGTCAGCCGCTTGTCATCAGTCGGGTCGGAGAGGTCGCCACCGCTGAAGTTTTGTTGTCTGAAACGGGGACTGTCACGCTGGAAGTGCTACAAGATGGGGATCTGGTTAGCCAAAGTGTAGTGCCGGTTGTACCGGGTTGGGTGTCGGTTTTGCCGCCCCTTATCGCTATCTTGCTATCCTTTATCCTGCGATCGGTGGTTCCATCTTTGTTTGCAGGCTTGGTTGTCGGGGCGTGGGCTATCAATGGTCTGACTGCGAAGGGCGCGTTTATCGGCGTCTTCGACACCATGTCTATCTATGTACTCGACGCCATGATCGACCGCGATCACAGCTCCATTATTCTGTTTTCGCTGCTGATTGGCGGCATGGTGGGGATTATTTCCCGCAATGGAGGCATGGTGGGGATTGTTAATCTGGTTATTCCGATCGCCAAGACGCCGAAACGGGGACAGGCGGTCATCGCCAGTTTGGGTCTCGCCATTTTCTTCGATGATTACGCCAATACCATGATCGTCGGCAATGCTACTCGCCCGGTCAGCGATCATCTGAAAATATCTCGAGAGAAATTGGCCTACCTAGTCGATTCTACGGCCGCGCCGGTTGCCACCGTGGCGGTGATCACCACCTGGATTGGCTTTCAGGTGGGGCTGATTGAAGATGCTGTCCAAGGCCTGGAGGGAATTAGTCAATCTGCCTATAGCTTGTTTTTGAGCTCGATTCCCTACAGCTTTTACCCCTTTTTAGCCATTTTCTTTGTCTATCTCGTGGTATTGACAGGAAAGGACTTCGGTCCAATGTACCGGGCAGAGCTCAGAGCGCGTACTACAGGCCAGGTGAGTCGCACCGCGCCAGATGAGAGTAGCGACAAGCAGATGGACGATTTTTATACCAAAACAGGCGTTCAGCCCAGGGCTGTCAACGCGCTGGTCCCCATCGCGTGTTTGATCGGCGGCGTAATCGGTGGCATGTACATCAGCGGTGAAGGCAACAGCATGCAGGATATCGTGGGCAGCGCCGATGCTTATTTGGTGTTGATTTGGGCTTCATTGCTGTCTTGCATGTCGGCGTTTGTGTTGACCATTGGACAGAGAATCCTAACGCTCAACGAACTGATTGACGCCTGGATTGTCGGGGCACGATTTATGCTGACTGGCATCT
>JBLHKV010000075.1:0-14446 GCA_047618115.1 Halieaceae bacterium
GGCTGTAATATTCAGCGAAAGTATGCCGCTAGACTGATTACTATTGGCAAAGGTATTAACATTTTGGCCGATGGTAAAATCGTGCAGTGTCACAATTCTGGGGATTCCCGCCATGCCAGATACAAACGCGCCCAAATCATGATACTTGCCTGTTGCTTGAATATAGATAGGCAATTCTACATAAAATTCTCGCGTTTCTTCGGCGCCCAGACTAATACTGCTGAATTCCAGCCCGTTAACCATACCCTTGTTGGTTATATCCTCGAGTAATCCGGGAACTTCGGTATCACTCGGTAATTGGCTGACCAGGGCGCCAAACGACTCCTCCATCACGACCATTTGTTTCTTATACGCATCGAGATTGGCAGCTTTAAAAGATTTCTCTTCATACTCAAGGCGAAGCTTTGCCTCTTTGCCCTCATATCCCACAAGTTGTTCTTGCATTCCCTTGATGTGATAGACATATCCAAGGGTCACGACGGCGGACATTACCAACGTCCAGACGATAAGCTTAACCGCTATCGGCCAAGAGCCAATGTTCTGTATATCGAGGTCATTTAGGTCGAATTCCTGCAGGGATTTGATTGCTGCTTCAGGACTGAAAGCCATTACTTACCCTCCTCGTCTACCGACGGAGCCGCGACCTTGAATGTCATCTGAAACCTATTCGCCTGAGAACCAAAGCGCGGATCAGCTTGCACTCCTTCCAGGTTGGGGTCGGTAAACCAAACGCTGGAATCCAAACGACGCATCAAGCTGGAGACACGGTTATTAGATTCGGAAATACCTTCGATCGATATTATGTTGCCGCGCGCATTCAGCCCCGAGTAGAAAATTCCATCTGGAACAGTTCGCACCACCTGATCCAGAATCCGCACAATTACTGGCCTGTTACCCTGTAGCTCCTGAATTACCTGCATACGGTCGAGCAATTGAGTGCGCTTACGCTGCAGGTCTTGAATTTCTGCAACCTCCTTGTTGAGAACCTCAATACGCTTTTCAATATAGGAGTTTCGGCTTATTTGGTTGTCGATCTGCGCCGTAAAAAAGCGATCGCCCATAAACACAATAATAGCACCAATCACCGCAACAAGCCCCAGAACCACCATAAATTCCTGTTGCATTGCCGCGCGCCTTTCGTCACGCCATGGCAGTAAGTTAATCTGCGCCATTAATCAAAGCTCCTCAAGGCCAGGCCGCAAGCGATCATCAGCGCGGGGGCGTCGCTGCTCAGCCCCACCGCATTCACTTTTGATGACACCAGCATATTGGCGAAAGGATTAGCTACCATCGTAGGCGTGCCTAATTTGTCCTGCACGAGTTCCGGCAGCCCCTCCATGGAGGAAACCCCGCCGGCAAGCACAATATAATCCACATCATTATATTGACTGGAGGAAAAGAAAAACTGCAGTGATCGCGCAACCTGTTGCACCACCGCATCTAGAAAAGGCTCCAGGACCTCTGTTTGGTAGTCCCCTGGTAGGCCACCCTGCTTTTTGGCCAGGCCAGCTTCCTCTACGGGAAGCCCATAACGACGCATTATTTCATCGGTCAACTGCTTGCCGCCAAACAACTGCTCTCGAGTGTAAATAGTCTGTCCGTTGGTTAGTACACTAAGCGTAGTCATGGTCGCACCAATATCAACCATGGCCACGGTGCTATCGCCTTCGATCTGAAGCTGGCCTTGGACCAGCTTGAAGGCTCTTTCCATAGCATAGGCTTCGACATCCATAACCTTGATGTCGAGATCGGCGGCCTCTATAGCCTCTACCCGAGCCTCGATGGTCTCCCGTCGACACGCAGCCAAGAGGACTTCCACGCGATCTGGAGAGTCCGCCGAAACACCCTGCACTTCAAAATCGATCGCCACTTCTTCAAGCGGATAGGGAATATATTGGTCTGCTTCCAACGTCAGCTGAGTCTCCATATTTTCGTCGCTGAGACCGGCGGGCATGTCGATGAACTTTGTAATAACGGAAGACCCTGCCACGGCGGCAGCGCATGTCTTGAGTTTGGTTTTGGATTGGCTCACCACGCTTTCTATCGCGCGCCCTACGCCTTCGACGTCCTGGACGCTCTTTTCGATAACAGCATCCGCCGCCAACGATGCGACACCGTAAGCCTCGACGCGATACTGGTCACCAGATCGACTTAGCTCTAACACCTTTACCGTAGTGGTACTGATGTCCAGACCCAACACAGCAGGCGACTTTCTTTTACCAAATAGGCCTATCAATCTTTTTTTCCTATCAGTATCCGATACTTACAGTTATTTTATGTTCCATTACATTAGATAACAGATATAACATGAAAGCAATTATATAAAAAGGGGAAAAGAGCATATAATCCCCAGCCAAGATTGACTCACAAACTCGTTCATGGCGCAGACTAACACCACTATTAAGCACGCACTATGGCTAATTCCAATCGCGTTTTTCGGCGCAATTTGGCTTAGTACCAGTGTATACCTTTATCTTAGCCCAAAATTACCCTCCGTTGAGGTACTTCGCAACGTAAAACTCCAGACACCGCTCCGCGTCTACACTGCCGACGGCGAACTGATCGGTCAGTTCGGAGAACAAAAGCGTAATCCTCTCATGTTCAAGCAGATTCCCGAGCCGTTTGTGAGGGCTTTACTGGCCGCCGAAGACGACGGCTTCTTCCAGCACAGCGGCATCGATGTTTTGGGCTTGGTCCGGGCAGTAACGGAACTCGTGGCCACCGGCGAAAAAGGATCGGGAGGCAGCACCCTTACCATGCAGGTAGCGCGAAACTTCTTTTTGTCTCGCGAGCGCACTTATACGCGAAAATTCAATGAGATCCTGCTTGCGCTCGAGATAGAACGCAAGCTGAGCAAAGAGGAAATATTCGAACTGTATGTGAATCAGGTATTCCTGGGCCACCGTGCCTACGGCTTTGAGGCTGCGTCCCAAGTCTACTACGGCAAACATATCGGCGAGCTGACATTGGCTCAATTAGCTATGATTGCCGGCCTTCCCAAAGCGCCCTCCACATACAACCCACTGTCCAACCCCTCGCGCGCCAAAGTCAGACGCGACTGGATTCTCGGCCGCATGTTGACGCTAAACTATATACAACAGGACGAACACGACGCAGCGCTGACAAGTCCAGTAACCGCCTCCCATCACGGCGCCAAACTCAGCTTCGACGCGCCCTATGTAGCCGAGATGGTGCGCAAAGAAATGATCAGTCGCTACGGTTTGCCAGCCTACAACGATGGCTACCGGGTCTACACCACGGTAGATAGCACTCTGCAAAAAGCTGCGCGAGATGCGGTGCTGAAAAGCCTCTCAGCGTACGATGATCGCCACGGATACCGCGGGCCTGAGGGTCGCTACCCTCCAACGCCCGATGCCGAACCTCTGGAAGCTTGGCTGCAAGTACTCGCCGCTACGCCCGACGTTGCACAGTGGACGCCGGCGATCGTTACCGCATTGCGCGACGACGCTTTTGATGCCGTGGTTGGCAATGGACAGATACACACCCTCAGCTGGGGAAAAAACAAAGGTTTTGCGCGCCCTTTTATCACCATCGACGCCCGCGGCCGAACGCCTGGATTACCACTCGACGCACTGGCCATCGGCGACCTGATTCGGCTGAAAACAGGTGTGGACGAGCCACCACGCCTCTCGCAATTACCGAAGGCGCAAGCCGCACTCGTTTCTTTGCGGCCCGATGACGGTGCAATTTTAAGCCTGGTAGGTGGCTACGGGTTCAAACAAAGCAAATTTAACAGGGTCACTCAGGCGAAACGCCTACCGGGGTCCAACTTCAAGCCCTTCATCTATACTGCAGCGCTGAATAGCGGCTTCACGGCAGCAACGGTCATTAACGATGCGCCAATCGTCATCAACGACAGTACGCTGGAGAGCACTTGGCGACCAGAAAATGATGGCGGGAAATTCTATGGACCAACCCGTTTACGCTGGGCTTTAACACAATCCAGAAATCTCGTATCTATCCGCCTGCTTCGTGCGCTCGGGGTACGCAACGCCATAGACTATGTAGATCGTTTCGGCTTTGATCGACAATTACTGCCGGCCGACCTGTCTTTGGCATTAGGCACATATGCTGTAACACCTATGGCGCTGGCGGCCGCTTATGCCAGCATCGCCAACGGCGGTTATAAGGTGGCGCCGTATCTTATCGACCGCATCGATGATATACGGGGCAATACTATACACCAGGCCACCCCGGACACAGTGTGCCGACTATGCGAGGCCGAAGCCCTTGCCGCTAAGGAGCTGAGTCCGGCACAGATGGTAGCATCAGAGAGAGGCTCGGCAGAGTTGAGTATGGAGGCCATACTCAGTGCAGAACCAGTCGGTGCATCGAAACTGCCAATTGCCAAGCGCATTATCGAAGAGCGCACTGCTTATATTATCGACAGTATTTTAAAAGACGTTATAACCAAGGGTACCGGCAAGCAAGCCCTGATCCTCAAACGCGGTGACATCGCGGGGAAAACCGGCACGACGAACGGACCTACCGATGCCTGGTTTTCAGGATACAACCCCAATGTTGTTACCTCGGCCTGGGTAGGACACGACAATAACGGGCTGCTAGGCAGGCGCGAATACGGTGGATCTGCTGCTTTACCTATCTGGATAGACTATATGGCGGTGGCGCTGGCGGACTCCCCCGAGGTATATCGTCCCACCCCAGCGGGGCTGGTCAACGTGCGAATAGACCCCAACACCGGGGCCCTGGCCAGACCGGGCCAGGCTACTGCGATTTTCGAAATATTCAGAGAAGAGTACGTTCCCAAGCAATCGACATCCACGTCAACTGCGGGCCCAAGGGGTAGCGACCCCGTCGACATTTTCCAGGATCTGTTCTAAGCGCCCCGGCCCCCTGGCTTCCTCGCTACCCCTGACGCCACTGCTGCGTTAGCGACTGCAGAGGACACCCGTGACAGGAGTCGCTCATCCGTGGGCCTGGGAATAATGTAATCGCGACCAAATTCCAGATGATCCAGCTCGCTAGCAGCCAGCACCTCCGGCGTCACCGGCTCTTTAGCCAGGCTGCGCAGAGCCTCTACCGCCGCCATCTTCATCTCGTTGTTTATCTCTGAGGCTCGCACATCCAGTGCGCCACGAAAAATAAAGGGAAAGCACAGCACATTGTTCACCTGATTAGGATAATCTGAACGACCCGTAGCCATTATTAAATCGTCTCGGGTTGCCAATGCAAGCTCAGGTGATATCTCTGGATCCGGATTGGAACAGGCAAAGACCACGGGACGCGGTGCCATTGAAGCCAGCATATCCGCGGTTAATAAATTCGCACCAGATAAGCCAACAAAGGCGTCTGCCCCGACGCAGGCGTCTTCTAATGTTCTGCGACCGGTAACCACCGCGAACTCGGCCTTGTACACATTAACGCCATTACGACCTTGATAGATGACGCCCTTGCGATCGAGCATAAATATATTTTGACGTCTGATACCAAGCTCCACCAGCAAACGCATACAGGCTATTGCTGCCGCGCCCGCTCCGAGGCAAACAATTTTCGCCTCGGCAGGGCTCTTGCCCTGTATTTCAAGCGCGTTGAGCATACCTGCGGCGGTGACGATGGCGGTACCGTGTTGGTCATCATGAAAAACCGGTATATCACAGCGCTCTATCAACTGCTGCTCCACCTGAAAGCACTCGGGAGCTTTAATATCTTCCAGATTGATCCCACCAAAGGTGCCAGCAATCCGCTGCACGACGTTAACAAATTCATTGGGATCTGCCGTATCGACTTCAATGTCGATAGCGTCGATGCCCGCAAATCTCTTGAATAGCAGTGCCTTACCTTCCATTACGGGCTTGCTGGCGAGGGCACCGATATTTCCAAGACCTAGCACCGCGCTTCCGTTTGAGATTACGGCGACAAGGTTTCCCTTGATCGTATATTTATAGGCAAGCTCAGGATCGCGGGCTATTTCTCGACAGGGTTCAGCGACTCCAGGGCTGTAAGCCAACGACAGATCGAGCTGGGTTTCGGCGCTGGTGGTGAGCTCTATGCTAATTTTTCCGGGGCTCGGAAACTCATGATAGTCGAGGGCTGCCTGCTTGAAATCGTCTGACATATGGTTGGTTTGCCGTTTGGATGGGTCGGAGGGGGAGCACAGCTTATAGAAATGCTCACGGGCTAACAATGCAAATAGTACGTCTACGGATGAACGCTACCCGTCGCTAAGTTGAGAAGTTTCCGGGGACGCTCAGCACACTCGAGCGAGAGCTTCGCCTGCAGATACAGGCGAGAGATATTTAAAAGTAGAGGAGACTTACTCGCTTGGGGCGGTAGTCGTACGCTTGCCGAAACGGCGATTGAATCGATCAACCCGGCCCTTGGTATCTGCTGTCTTTTGCTTGCCCGTGTAAAAAGGGTGGCAGGCAGAGCAGACGTCCAAATGAATATCCTGGCACATAGTTGAGCGTGTGGATATTACATTACCGCAGCTACAGGTAGCTGTGACGTTCTCGTATTTAGGATGAATTTTAGCTTGCATGTCAGATTCCAGTCGTATGTGTTACCGCCATCCGAGCCTTTGTCGGATACGGAAACTTCGCGGAGGGTAACCGGTTTGAGACGGTGACCACTTCAAAAGAGGCGCGCATCTTACCAGAGATGCGCGAATAAGCAACCACCTACCCACCGGCTTTGTTACAATGCCGCTGCTTCTTCAACCCACTGCAACAGGCAACAACCACGGACATGGTCGCAAGCGACAATACGCCGGTACTCAGGCTCGCCGTACCCTCGCCACTACGACGTTGTTTCGACTACCTCCCGCCCACGAATTACAGCCTGACCGAGCTGGAACTGCTGCAGCCCGGAGTTCGAGTACGCGCTCCCTTTGCCGGCCGCAATATCATCGCCATTTTGGTAGAAATTGCCACTAGCAGCGAGCTGTCACGGGACAAACTCAAGCCAGTACTAGAGATACTAGACAGCAAGCCCCTGATAGACCGCGAGTCGATGGCATTGCTGCAATGGGCGGCACGCTACTACCACCACCCCCTGGGCGAAGTATTACACTCCTCCCTGCCCGCGCTACTGCGCCGCGGTAAGGAGGCGCCGGGCACAGGGTTCACAGCCTGGCGACTGAGCCACAACGGTCGTGGATTACCTGCCGATGCCCTACAACGATCACCCAAACAGGCCGCGATGGTAAAATTGCTGCAGGAGCACGGCGAATGCAGCGCTGCAGCGCTGGTCGAAGCAGGCATATCAAGCTCGATAAGCCGGGCACTGCTGAACAAAGAGCTGGTGGAAAAAGTCCAACGAACCGGGCTCGCTGCGCAAGCAGCACCCACAGAGGCTGGGTCAATTAGCCTCAATAGCCGCCAAAAAACGGTGGTTGAATCGGTGGCCTCTACTTTGGGTACGTACGCAAGCCACTTGCTAGATGGCGTCACCGGTAGCGGCAAGACCGAGGTCTATCTCCAACTTATCGCGACCTGCATAGACCGCGGCACGCAGGCGCTGGTGCTGATTCCAGAGATCGGCCTGACGCCACAAACCATAGCGCGGTTTCGCGAACGATTTGGCAGTTCGGTCGTAGGGTTCAATTCCAACATGACCGACCGTCAGCGTCTCAGCAGCTGGCAAGCTGCCGCCGGTGGCGAGGCCAAGGTAATCATTGGTACTCGCTCCTCGGTATTTTTACCTCTGCCACGGCCAGGAATTATCATCGTCGATGAAGAGCATGATCTGTCCTACAAGCAGCAGGACAATTTCCGCTATCACGCACGTGATCTGGCCATAAAACGGGCGCAACTACAGAAAATTCCGATTGTTCTGGGCAGCGCCACGCCGAGCCTCGAAAGCCTGCATAACGCCAGGCAAAATCGCTATGTTCATCACATTCTGCCCACCAGGGCGGGAAATTCACAATTACCCATCCTGTCTACGATAGATATTCGTCACGCCGAGCTCGACAATGGGCTGTCCCGAGAACTCATCGAACAAGTAAACAGTGCCATCGGTAATCGACAACAAGTTTTACTCTTTATCAATCGCCGCGGTTTCTCTCCCAGCCTGCTATGCCACGATTGCGGGTGGATTGCGACCTGCCCCGATTGCGATACCCGCCTGACGGTGCATCGCGCCGCTGCAAGGCTTCGCTGCCACCACTGTGAGCATACCGAAAAGTTGTCTGGCAGGTGTCCAAGCTGTTTCAGTCCGGGCCTTACGGCGGTTGGCGTCGGCACGCAACGCATCGAGGAAGCACTGACCCGCCTCTACCCCACCACAACCGTACTACGAGTGGATCGCGACTCAACTACGAAGCGTGGAACCATGAACGCGATCATCGAAGAGGTAAATCGGGGAGACCCGTGCATCCTTATAGGAACCCAGATGCTGGCAAAGGGCCATCACTTCCCAAAGGTCGCCCTAGTGGGCATAGTCGATATCGACAGCGGTATGTTCAGCGCGGACTTTAGAGGCGCTGAACACGTTGGGCAATTGGTGACCCAGGTTGCTGGTAGAGCTGGTAGAGCCGAAATTCAAGGACAGGTTTTGATCCAAACCCACTATCCCGACCACCCCCTGCTCACACTATTGCTCTCCGCCGGCTATGGGGCATTTGCAATTGACCTGCTAGATCAGCGTCGCGAGCGGGAGATGCCTCCATACGGCCATCTGGCGCTATTGCGAGTTGAGAGTACTGTCGAAACAGACGGCGAGCGATTGCTGAGCGACTGCCGCACCAGCTGCCAGCAGCCCTCCTCTCCAGTAACCATGCTCGGTCCGCTACCATCCACGATGCCGCGAAAGGCGGGACGCTTCCGGCATATTCTGCTACTTCGCTGCACTCGGCGAGCGGCGCTACACGCCGCAGCGGCCTCGATGGTCACCTATATGGAAAAGCATGGCAGGAAACTACGCTGGGCGATTGATATGGACCCCGTAGAAACAAGCTAATACAGCTCGACACCGTTGGCATTAACGCCTGCAAGCGCCATACTAGCCTCCCTCTGTCTCGCAACCCCTCCGGATAGCCACAAGTACATGAAAGAACATGTCTCAGAATTGCTCGAAATGGCGCTGAATGCCCTTAAAGAAGAAGGCGTTTTGCCGACAGCCCTCGAGCGCCCGATACAAGTTGATCGCACCAGGGACAGCTCCCACGGGGAACTGGCGACCAATTTGGCCCTGTCGATGGCAAAGGCGGCAGGTCTGCAACCGCGAGACCTGGCAATGAAGATCTGTAATGCCCTGCCCTCCTCACCGCACGTATC
Organism: Halieaceae bacterium; assembly: GCA_047618115.1. Taxonomy (GTDB): domain Bacteria; phylum Pseudomonadota; class Gammaproteobacteria; order Pseudomonadales; family Halieaceae; genus CALJGI01. Next base: position 9,258 of record JBLHKV010000075.1, read on the forward strand.
AAAAACCGAAATCGCCGGGCCTGGGTTTATTAATTTTTTCCTGACAGATACCAGTGCTCAGTCCGTGATTCTGGATGTGCTTTCTCAGGGGGCAGAATTTGGCCACAACAATGTTGGTGCGGGACAGCAGATACAAGTTGAGTTTGTATCCGCCAACCCTACCGGACCGCTGCACGTCGGACACGGCCGCGGTGCCGCCATAGGCGATAGTTTGTGTCGCCTGCTCAAGGCCACCGGGTACGAGGTGGGCAGCGAGTTTTACTACAATGACGCGGGAGCGCAAATCAATAATCTGGCTCTCTCTGTTCAGGCCAGGTGTCGCTCTTTAACGCCGGAAAGCCCCGAATGGCCAGAGGATGGGTATCGCGGAGCCTACATTACCGATGTCGCCAATGCCTACCTTGCCGGAGATCGCGTCGATGCGGCGGATAAACACGTCACTGCAGCCGCCGATCCAGACAACCTTCTATCTATACGAGATTTCGCTGTAGCGTACCTGCGCCGTGAACAAGACATGGACCTTCGGGCCTTTGGCGTCACCTTCGATGTGTATTTTCTGGAGTCCTCTCTATACGAAAACGGCGACGTCGATGCGACTATCGAAAGACTGATAGAGAGTGGCCTGACCTACGAGCACGATGGCGCCACATGGTTGCAAACGACGCGGTTCGGGGATGATAAAGACCGCGTCATGCGTAAGTCGGATGGCGGTTTCACCTACTTCCTGCCAGACGTCGCATATCACGCCAACAAATGGAGTCGCGGCTTCAAGCGTGTAGTTAATGAGCAGGGTGCCGATCACCACAGCACGGTGACCCGCGTCCGCGCCGGCCTGCAGGCTTTGGATATGGGCATTCCAGAAGGCTGGCCAGAATACGTTTTACACCAGATGGTACTGGTCATGCGCGGCGGTGAAGAAGTCAAACTCTCCAAGCGAGCCGGTAGCTACGTTACCCTGCGAGACCTGATAGACGAGGTGGGTTGCGATGCTACGCGGTACTTCCTGTGCGCACGGGCGGCCTCTTCCCAGCTTACCTTTGATATTGATCTGGCACTGAGCCAAACCAATGATAACCCTGTGTTTTATATTCAGTATGCCCACGCGCGAGTTTGCAGTGTGCTTGGCAAACTGGCTGAGCACAATTGGGCCTGGAGCACCGACAGTGGCACAAATACACTGGAGCTACTCACCGAGCCGGCAGAAAAAACGCTACTGAAGCGTCTATCGGGCTATCCCGACGTCGTCGCGTCGGCCGCGCGCGCTTTGGAGCCTCATGTGGTCGCCAATTACCTGCGTGAACTAGCTGGCGAATACCACAGCTATTACAACGCCAATCGGATTCTTGCCGACGATTCCGACCTGAGAAACTCAAGAGTTGCGCTCTCAGTTGCAACCAAACAAGTGATCGCCAATGGCTTGGCTTTACTGGGTGTTTCCGCCCCTCAGAACATGTAAATCGATGAGCCAGGATTTCGCGAAAAAGAAGAGCACCACCAAGCCCCGGCGAAAGCCGGCTGCAGCGCAGCAGTCTAATGCTAAACAGGGCGGCCAGTGGGTGGGGTTCGTGGCTGGAACCGCTTTCGGTATTTTCCTGTCCCTCCTCACGTGGCTGTCTACCATAGATCCGCAAGACATCCCTAAGCCGGCACTCGCCACGCCTACTGCCAAGCCCGCACCAACGGACAGTAGAACACCCTCAGCCGAACCACGATTCGAATTTTATGACCGACTGTCGGAGCAGGATATTGAATTCCCCAAGGAAATAGCTGAGTTTGGCGAGAACCATACCAATAATATCAGCGACTACCTGTTACAGGCCGGATCTTTTCGACGGACAGAAGAGGCCGATCGGCGGCGGGCTCAACTAATTTTGTTGGGCATGGAGGCGTCGATCAGCGAAACTCACGGCGATACAGGTCGCTGGTATCGGGTTCAGGCGGGGCCCTTCGCAACACGCTCCAAGCTTGAAAGAGCGCGCGCCACACTCGCCGATCAGAATATCGACACCCTGCTGCTGAAGCGGAGTCGCTAGTCCGGGGAGTAAACGACCTTGAAAAGAGCCGGCCAGCACCCCATATAGCCACCTAATAGAAGCACGGCTAAGTTTTACCCAAACCAAAGAGGTAACTGTCTTGGATCAATACAGAGGCACCACTATTTTATCAGTACGGCGCAATGGCAAGGTTGTCATTGGCGGCGATGGCCAGGTTTCCATGGGAAACACCATCATGAAAGGCAATGCGCGGAAGGTCCGGCGCCTCTATGGTGACAAAGTTATCGCCGGCTTTGCCGGCGGCACCGCCGACGCCTTCACTTTGTTCGAACTGTTTGAAGCTCAATTGGAACAGTACCAAGGTCGACTCACCCGGGCAGCAGTGGAGCTGGCCAAGGCCTGGCGGACCGAGCGTTCACTGCGTAGGCTTGAAGCCCTCTTGGCTGTCGCGGACGCCGAGACGTCGCTGATTATCACGGGCAATGGCGACGTCATCGAACCGGAGGATAATTTAATCGCGATAGGCTCTGGTGGCCCCTTTGCTCAGTCCGCAGCCCGCGCCCTGTTAGATCACACTGAACTGGGTGCAAGAGAGATCGTCGAAAACAGCTTGGGCATAGCTGCAGATATTTGCATCTATACCAACCATAACAGAACCATTGAAGAATTAGATTGCGAGTAGCTGCCCCATGTCACAAATGACACCTAGAGAGATCGTACACGAACTGGATCGACACATTGTCGGTCAGAATAACGCCAAGCGTGCCGTGGCCATCGCCCTGCGTAACCGCTGGCGGAGGATGCAGCTCGACGAGGATCTGCGCGCCGAGATCAGTCCAAAAAATATTCTGATGATCGGGCCCACCGGCGTCGGCAAAACCGAGGTCGCGCGGCGCCTGGCAAGATTGGCCAACGCTCCCTTCATCAAGGTAGAAGCCACCAAATTTACCGAGGTGGGCTACGTCGGCCGCGACGTTGAGTCGATAGTACGCGATCTGGTCGATACCTCTATCAAAATGCTCCGCGAACAAGAGATGGCAAAAGTCCGCCACCGGGCACTGGATGCAGCGGAGGATAAGATTCTCGATATTCTATTGCCACCCGCTCGCGGTGACTCCGACGATGAAAAAGAGTCTTCGACACGGCAGATTTTCCGCAAGAAGCTCCGCGAGGGCGAGCTGGACGACAGGGAAATTGAGATTGAGGTGCAGGCCATGCCGGTTGGTGTGGAAATTATGGCGCCTCCTGGTATGGAAGAAATGACAAATCAGTTACAGGGTATGTTCTCAAGCATGTCCGGCGGAAAAACCAGAACACAAACACTCTCTGTGAAGGCAGGGCTTCAGAAGCTTCAGGATGAAGAAGCCGCCAAACTTATTAATGAAGAAGACCTCAAGCTGTTGGCGCTGGAAAACGCAGAGCAAACGGGAATCGTATTTCTCGACGAGCTGGACAAAGTGGTAAAGCGATCCGATGCTGGCGGCGGCGCGGACGTCTCGCGAGAGGGCGTGCAACGCGATCTACTACCTCTGATAGAGGGCTGCACGGTCAGTACCAAGTACGGCATGATCAAGACCGATCACATTCTGTTTATTGCGTCCGGCGCGTTTCATCTGGCTAAGCCCTCGGACCTGATTCCCGAACTTCAGGGCCGCCTGCCAATCAGAGTAGAGCTCGACGCTCTCACCGCAGAAGACTTTGAGCGGATTCTTACCGAGCCCAAGGCCTCACTCACCGAACAATACCAGGCGCTCCTGAATACCGAGGGGCTGGAGCTGGAGTTCACCAAGGACGGTATCCGCCGCATTGCCGAAACAGCGTGGCTGGTCAATGAACAAACCGAAAATATCGGTGCCCGGCGACTGCACACTGTCATGGAGCGGTTGTTGGATGAAGCGTCCTTCAGCGCAGCTGACAGCAGCCTCAAACAGGCAAAGCTGATAATCGACGCCAGTTACGTCGACACTCACCTGGGTGAACTGGCTGCCAACGAAGACCTGAGCAGGTTCATCCTGTGAAGACAAACCCTGAGGACGTGCCTATTGGCATTGAGTTACATCGGCAGTCGGCCACCTTGGAACTGCGCTACAGGAACGACACGGTTCACGTTTTAAGTGCCGAGTATCTGCGGGTAAACTCGCCATCTGCGGAAGTGAGGGGACATGGAACCAACCAGGCCGTCTTGCAAACTGGCAAGCTGCTCGTGCGTATTACCGGGATAAAACCGGTTGGTAACTACGCTATCCAACTGGTTTTTGACGACGGACACGATACTGGCTTATACGCCTGGGGCTATCTGAAGGAATTGGGTGAGAATAGAGATCGAATCTGGGAGGACTACCTCTCACACCTGCGTGATGCCGGGGCCACCAGAGACCCGGATGCACAGGTCATCCGTCTCGGCAACTGACACAATCCAGGATCCTTCAAAGGGCCTCTGGTGTACAATAGCCCTTTTTAGTTGAGACACATATGAGCGACCGGGACAAAACACACTTTGGTTATCGCCAAGTCGATGTAGAGGCCAAGGAAAGCCTCGTCGCAGGGGTGTTTAGCTCAGTGGCCGCCAAATACGACCTGATGAATGACCTGATGTCGGTCGGTGTTCATCGGATATGGAAACGATTCACCATCGAAATCAGCGCCGTCCGTCCCGGACACAAGGTCCTCGACATTGCCGGAGGTACCGGCGATCTAACTGCAAAATTTTCTCGCCTGGTCGGTAGCACCGGTACAGTAGTATTAGCCGACATTAATGAAGCTATGTTGCGGGTGGGTCGGGACAAGCTGCTGGACGATGGAGTCCAGGGCAACACAGTCTACTGCCAAGCCAATGCCGAGGCACTGCCTTTTGACGATGATAGCTTTGATTGTATTACCATCGCTTTCGGCTTGCGCAACGTCACCAACAAGGAAAAGGCACTGCGCTCCATGTTGGCGGCTCTCAAGCCCGGCGGCCGATTACTGGTTCTGGAGTTTTCGAAACCCACCAGCGAACCTCTGGCGGCACTTTACGACACCTATTCATTCAAAGTACTGCCAACCCTTGGCAAGTTAGTGGCCAACGACTCGGAGAGTTATCAGTATTTAGCCGAATCGATTCGCATGCACCCCGACCAGGAAACACTCAAAGCAATGATGGAGGACGCTGGATTCGGCGCCTGCGAATATTACAACTTGACTGGCGGCATTGTG
>JBLHKV010000076.1:0-14384 GCA_047618115.1 Halieaceae bacterium
ATAGTTACGGTATTTACTGGTCATACGTCGAACTTACTGTGTCATTTCTTATACTTAAAAGACGCTCCGCAATTAAGTTCAATATTGTGTTTATTCCGCTTATAATTATGGCTAGCGTTGACACGATGGGCGCTGAAACTGGCGTAAGAGTTGGCGGAACACTGATGTTACTGGCAGTTTTGTCGTATGTATTTACCATCCGTGCTGCAGATAGAGATCGGAAGAGAGTTAGTTACGCAATTGAGGTTCGCAAGGCCAATACTGCGAAATCCGATTTTATTGCCAACATGAGTCATGAAATGCGCACTCCGTTAACTGTTATTATGGGTCACGCAGAAAATCTATCAGATGGCACCCATCCAAATTCAGCTAGTGAAGGTTACTTGGCTGCTATCGTTTCCAATGCAAAGGCTCTGTCGTTAATGATAGACGATGTCATGGACCTCGCGAGACTTGAAGGCAGCAATATGGCCGCTTCCAAGAGTCGACTTGAAGTGGCTCCGTTCATCGTCGAGCTCGGTCGGGACTGGCAGTTTAGTGTCGAAAATAGCGGTGTCCAATTCATCATTAATGTTAACCGACCTGTGCCTCGATACTTGCACACTGATGGCGTAAAATTGAAGCAGATTTTGTCTAAGCTGATTTCTAATGCTGCTAAATTCACTGACTCAGGTTCGATTGAGTTGTCTGTTGAATACCTATCTGATAGCTGCAAATTGGCGTTCAGCGTAATTGATACTGGGTTCGGAGTAGCACCTGAATTTCGAGATAGGCTATTCGAGAAGTTTACACAGGCCGATACCTCAATGACCCGAAATCAGGGGGGTGTCGGGCTGGGGTTGTATATCAGTAAAAGCTTGGCGCAGTTACTAGATGCTGATCTTAGTTATAAACCACTGGTTGAGGGTAGCGAGTTCCGGCTATCGCTGCAGCTCGACTCAATTCCTGAAGAATGGACAGACGAAAACGCCAGTTGGGAGATAAGCGCTAGTCCTGAAGTTTTACTGCCCAAACAATTTGTCGGTCGCGTTCTGATTGTAGAGGACTCTGTTGCCATAACTTTTTTGATTGAACTTCTTCTTGGGAAAATGGGGGTCAATTGTAAGGCGGTTGATAATGGATTGTCCGCAGTAGAAATCCTGCGTGTTGAATCTTTTGCCCTCGTGCTGATGGATCTCCAAATGCCGATCATGTCGGGCATTGACGCCACTAAAGCAATCAAGCAGTTTGACAGCGATACCCCCATTGTTGCCTTAAGCGCAGATGTACTATTGTATGATAAAGGCTCGAGTCAGTTTGAGGAGTTCGATGGCCTATTAGCTAAGCCAGTCGAGATGGCGCAGCTTCAAGGCATATTGGAGAAGTACTTGCCGTTAGCTGATGCCGTGAATGTGGCGCAGGAAAACAGTGTCTAGTCGAGCTGGCATTGGTAGGCAAGTGTTGGTGGTGTCGCTTTAAATAATCTATGAGGGAGTAAGCGTTTCTTTTATCTGTGCTGCTAAAGCGATGATGCTCCTGTTTTTAAGTGTCTTCAGCGCATCCATCCATCCCCGCGGTACTTCTTCGCCGGCGCGCAATTGGGTTTCTATCGCCCTGAGTGCATCACCGGCTGGCATGAGGCCTACGCTGCGGAAAATACTCCCAAGGCTATGCACATGGAGCAGTATTACCTTCTTATCTTTCTGTTTTTCGGCAGCTACCAGTTCATCCCAGCGCTGGGTAGCTTCGGTTCGCACTTTGCTGATTACAATCCGTACGTTGTCATGCCCTATTTGTGCAATCAAATCATCTATGACAGGTTGGCTCACTAGTTCATGATCCAATATCCCGCTCTCGTATTTCATGCCTTGGGCGGTTTCTTTTGAATATAATTTTTCTTCTTTAGCGAGCCAGGTTGCCAGCGTTTTATGGAGCTGTTCACGGATAATCGGTTTTGTCAGCAAATCATTCATTCCGGCGTCAAGGCAGGCTGCCTTCTCTTGAGCGTCTGTGTATGCCGTCATGGCAATAATCGGCAGCAGGTCGTCGCTGGCGAAGGTGCGAATTTGCCGGGTGGCCTCCACTCCATCGATATCGGGCATGTGGATATCCATCAGTATGAGGTCGAATTTTTGTTGCCTGGCCGCCTCTACAGCTGCGGCACCGCCGTCGACAGAAATGACTTCAAGTCCCAATGACTCCAGGATCATGTTGCCTAGTAGCAGATTGGCCTCATTGTCGTCTACCAGCATGACCCTGCCGGTAAGTTCCCTTGTGTCTGTTTCCTGTTGGGTTGCCGTGATCTCGGACCCAGCTTCGAATTTAGTTGGCAGAGAGGTTGGCAGTTCGAACCAGAACTTGCTTCCTTGACCTGGCCTGGAGTTCACCATGATTTCCCCGCCCAAGCTGCGCACATTACGCCGCACGATATCAAGGCCCAACCCCGTGCCTTCCTCTTGTGTGGTGATACTGTTTGGCCTAGAGGTCCAGAAAGGCTCGAAGATGTGGGGTAAATGCTCTTTCGGGATGCCTATCCCTGTATCGAGGACCTCCAGCCGCAAAATGCAATGGTCTTGTGTCTGGTGTAAGGGCAGCGCGCGGATGGTGATCTTGCCTGAGTCAGTAAACTTGATTGCATTAATGGTAAGGTTTAGTAACGTTTGCCGTAAACGGGCGGGATGGCCATGACAGGCTTGCGGTAGGCTGGGTGAAAGGTCCAGCTCGATCTGCAATGATTTTTCTGCCGCTGTGGCTGCGAGAATGTCTATCGTGGAGCGGATCAAGTCTGGCCAGCTAAATACTGTCTGCCCTTGACCAGGTGACAGTTCCAGTTTAGATACGCTCATTACATAGTTGACCACCTGCATCAGGTTTTTGGATGAACTCTGAGCAAGTCGAATGAGTTTGGACTGTTCGGTGCTCGTTTGTTGATGATCCAGCAAAGACAGGGCGCTGACCACACCGTTTAGCGGTGTTCGGATTTCATGGCTCATATGCGCGAAGAACTGCTTTTGCATTTCCTGCGACTCTTCCAGCTGTCGTTTAGCGGCCTTTAGATCCAAGTTCAGTTGTTCCAAGTCATCAACCATTTTTTTTTCTGTGGTCGTGAAGAACAAATGGTCTAGCTGCGCGTCCTGTGCTGAAAAGTCTTTTAGGCTTAATGGGCTTGCGGGACAATTTGTATTGACCCAGGACAGCCACGGTGACCCGCAGAAGCACAAAACATCCTGTTCCTGATACTGCGTGCGCAATAACTGTCCCCTGATAGCGAAACTCCCGTTCTTTGCCGTGAGCAGGCAAAGCTTGCCAAGGGAATTGAGTCCATCGCTAAAGGTGGCAAGTGAAGTCGGTCGCAAAATATCGAATACCTCTAGCAGTCCGGATTTATTCGCTGCCTCTGGTAAGCACCTACTGAGTGTTTCGCTAGCGTAGATTAAGCGCATGGATTCGTCGATGCACATCACAACAGTGAACAGACTGTGCAAGTCCTCCCAGCAGAGGTTTATCCGCTGGTTCATGTAGTTCCTATTTCTAATTCGAAAATGGTGTGTTCGCCATGATCCGAGGGCACTTCACTTTGGGATATGATGGTGACCGTGCTATCGAACCGTTTCGCGATGCCCTTAATTAGCCCCACAACAAAAGGCGTTAAACCCTCCCGCTGACTCAAGTAGTGGAGAAGATGGTGGTTTTCCTTGGTTTCGAGAAAGAATTCAGGGGGGGTGTAGTTGTGGAAAGTACTGGTAATACGATCATGCAGAGCATTCGTGTTACTCAGAAACTCGATCATGTCCTGCCCCGTAGCATTGAGCAGTTGGTCGTATGATTTGGTCGCGATTTCCAGTATAAAATATTCACCGAACATCTCCAGGCAGGCCTCTAATGGCGCGCCCAGCACATCCGAGACGGGACCCAGCAGCGAGTAAGTAATACTGTCGTCATAGCAGCTCATGGTGAGAAAGGAGTCCTCAGAAACGCCAGAAGTCGACAGTACCTTGTGCCACTGGTTCTCGCCGAACTTCTCGACGATCATACTTTTGAGACCATTATGTATTAAGCCGTACATGGCAAAGCCTCCCTGCTGGTTGAGTTCATGCCTGTATTTGTTTCCAGTACTGTAGTTTTCGGTAAAGAGTTGATGGGGCTACCTCAAGCAGTCCGGCAGCCTGGTTAATGTTGCCATCGCAAACATCAATTGCCGCCTCGACAGAGTTTTTTTCAGTGAGCCACAACGGTTCGATCTGCTGTCTGCGTGTCATATGCGCCTGTTCTGCTGCTGACTCGCTGGCACTGGTAATCGATGAAACTGTTGCCATGGGTGGCGCCTCAGGGTCCAGTTTGCCGCTAATAACTAGATCGGGAAGCATGTGATAATCAACTGTCGTTCCTTCGTTGAGCACCACAACCTGCTGCATAGCGTTTTGCAGCTGGCGCACATTGCCTGGCCAGGGGTAGCGGCGAATGGCTTCGGCCGCATCCTCTGATAAGCTGCCAAACTGCTTGCTTTCATGGTCGCTGAACTGCTGCAAGAAATGTTTGGCGAGCATTAGTAAATCAGCCTCTCGCTCGCGCAATGGAGGTATGCGTAAGGGGATAACATGCAGGCGATAAAAAAGGTCTTCACGAAAACGCCCCTCGCGAACTTCCACAAGCGGGTCACGATTGGTGGCGCATACAAAGCGCACATCCACCTTTTCTAATTTATTACAGCCCACCTTGCGGAAAGTGCCGGTCTGGATGAAGCGCAGCAGTTTTTTCTGCAAATCCAGACTCATCTCGCAAATTTCATCCAGGAATAGAGTGCCGCCATTGGCAACGCTGGCGGCTCCTTCGCGGTTGCTGCTGGCTCCAGTAAATGCGCCCTTGACGTGTCCGAATAGCTCGCTTTCCATCAGTTCACCGGGTATGGCCCCGCAGTTGATGGCAATGAGTTCGGCGTTGCGGCGCGGACTTTGCTGATGGATGGCTTCTGCGGCCAACTCCTTACCCGTGCCGCTCTCGCCAACGATAAAGCCGGTGGCGTCACTGGCGGCCAGAGAATCGATGGTCTTGTATACTGACTGCATCGCCAGTGATTGACCAATGAAACCGCAGTAGCGGTCCCGCTCAAGTTGTGCCAGCTTATCGGCTCTTTTACCCAGTTTTAGTTGGGCGGCGGCGTTGTCTATTGTCACTTTAAGGCGGGCCGCATCAAATGGCTTGGTCAGGAAGTCGAAGGCGCCTTTCTGAATGGCCTCCACCGCCATGTCTGAGGTGCCGTATGCGGTCATTATGATAACCTTGGGTGCAGGTTCCAGTGCAGCTGCCTCGACCAGGAAGTCCATGCCATTGCCGTCGGGCAGCTCGATGTCCAGCAGAATGATGTCCGGCAGGAGCGCCCCCAGGGCGGCGTGCGCCTCACTCAGTGTTTCAACACAGACCAGTTGGTAGTTGGAGTCCTCCAGATAGGCTTTATAGATGGCCGACAGCGAAATACTGTCTTCTACAACAAGAACTCTTGCTTGCGTGTCCATAATGTTCTCTCCGTTCTGCGTCCGTTTGTAAATTGTAGGTTTACTAAGATTGTCCTATGTATAACAAATCACATGCCATCTTACTCAAAATGGGATGCAATTTGAATAAAACCTGCAAGATGTTGTTTCATAAGTATATTTAAACGTTGGAGGTTCCAGTTCTATTTTACTTTTGGGGGTAGTAATGGCGTATTGGTCGTCGGCCTCACTATAATTGAAATTTGCAATGCAGAATGCGTTGCGATATGCAATATATTATGCGAAAGATATTTGTCGCGGCTGGCTCCCTGTACATGGCAGGCAATAGTGTCCCTACAGTCATGCCCGTTGAATAAAGCCACATAAACCGTATTTTCACTCATAGTGTTGACCCTCGGCCGCAATGCTGGCCAGCAAGGTTATGTCGTCAATAAAAATGACGCTTCCGCCTAAGCCGGTCATGCGGAACATTTGACGGGCATTGGCGTCTGCCCCGCTCACCATGATTGCACCGTCGCCGGTTGTCTGGTGTGACGCAATGAGTGGCTCAAGTTCGGCGATAGCGGTACTTTCCAGTAGTGTGACATTGCGTAAATCAATAATGTTGGTGCGGTCTCGTGCGGTTCGCAGCAGGCACTCCACGAAGCCGATTTCTGCCAGGCCCTTGCCATTGACAATGCCGGACAGGAACATAAGCGCCGTGTTGCTCATGACATAACTTTTACAGCCCGTCTCTTGTGCGTGTTTATCATGTGGTGAATATGACAAGGTGCTAAGGGTGTCGCCATTATGATTTTCGCAGACAACATCCATGATGCGACATGCGCCCAGCAGACGTTTAACCGCCTTTGGTACGCCCAGTATTGAAATATCGTTCTGCGGTGCTGCCATTAACTGCGCAAGACGGAAAAACTCCTGATGTCCGGCGATCTCAATATGTTTTACGGTGCTGAAGTCCAGCAGTCGCAGCGCCACGCTGGCATGCTCTTGCTGCAGCGAATACACCAGTTCCTCGAGGTAGCGGGCACTTACCAGACGTGGCAGGCGTAACGAAGCCAGAGATTGATTGCGGGAGGACCAGACAGATTGCCAGACAATTTTGGGTGCTTCGGTAGCAACTGTGCGTCGGTAAAACACACTTTCCTTGGCGCGATAGTAAATAAGCGGGGCTATTAGTATTCCGAGTTTTATCATTCCCGTTGCATACCGACGCCACAACCGCGCGGGGTCCTGAGTGATTCGAAATAGCCACTCGAAATTGGATTTCTGGATCCACTGGGGCGCGCGTTTGACTGTGCCGGTAATAAACTCGAAAGTGCCACCCACGCCAATAGCCACCGGCACGTGCAGTTTATGTCGATTACGGTTAAACCACAGCTCTTGCTTGGGATTGCCCAGCCCTACCAGCAGTATGTCAGCACCAGAGCTGTTAATATTTTTCAGCAGGGGTTCGTCATCTGTGGCGAAGTCTTTCAGGGCAGGGCCCTCGGTTTTGATGAATGGCGCCGAAGTGCCGGCGATGTTCAGTGTGGGGTTGGCTAACTGCAAGCAATTGGCCGCTGCGGCTGCCACTCCCTCGGCTCCACCGAGCAGGAAAAGTGAAAGTCCTTCTTGTGCTGCCCGTTTAGCAAGCGCCGGTGTGAGGTCTGAGCCAGTGACGCGTTGCTTGAGTGGCTTACCCACAATTTTACTCAACCAGATAATTGGAAAGCCATCCGCTGTCACCATATCCGATGAGCGTAATACGTTCAGCAGTTCGGGGTGGCGGGGCCGGGTCAATGCATACCCTAGCGAATTCACCAAAAAGTCGACGTTCAGCGTCGAAACCAGGCGAGTCTTTCCTTTGTAGTCTTTTGTCATTGCGACGATTCGGTCTACTGCGTCTTGCAGCGACAGGTTGTCGACGGGAATGCCCAGCGAGTTAAAGCAGTCCCGGGTTGCCGGGTAGGTTATTGTGGCCATGTCAGATATCTCCATTAATAAATATCTTTGCTATGTTGCGCTTCGATAAATTTTGCCAGCTCATCTTCTAATCTTCTAATCTTCTAATCTTCTGGTCTAGAGAAGGAGACCGGCGAGTATTGCGGACTGCATCAGTGAGGAAATCCAGCTCTGTGCTTTCTCGGTACCATTCATGCGATCGACATCCAGCGGCACATAGATCCTGGCCCCTGGCATAACGGTTTTGCGCGCGATCCGCGATGATGTCCGGCTCCCCTTGTAGTTGAGCACCTCCCCATTAGCCTGAATCACAAAGGTATCCTTGAGTCGGCCTAATACCGTATGACCGCCGCTCAATTCAACGTAGTCGCCTATCTTTCGGTCTTCGTCATATAAGTGGGAAGTGGGTACATAAACCTGCCCCGACACCTGCACGTAGTCCGGGGTATGCGGTATTGTCAGGGTGTCGCCGTCTTCCAGTGCCAGTTGGTCACCCTTGCGGCATTTCAATACGTGTTCCAGGTTTATAACCATGCGGCCATTGGCTTCAGCGCTCTCGAGTTGGCGGATCGTCTTGATGTAATCCTGTCTGCCGGCCCAGTCATGGCTTGTTTTATCCCGGTTGTTGAACGAGTGGGAAAGGGACAACTCAATCATCAAGTCGTCCAGTTGGTCCTGCAGTTCATCGAGTGTTTCCTGTTGCATTGCGCGTACCGATTCGCGGGTGAATTTGGAGCCAAAGATATAGGCTTCGGGCGTCAGGCCGACAGCGCGTTGTAAAACTTCGCACAGTGTTTCACCTCGATCTATGGCATATACGCCGGGGCGCTGCACTTCTCCGAACAGTGTTACTGTGGCACCCTCTACCCAGCCTGATTTCTCTGTAAAAGTTAGCTGGTCCATGGGCGCTAGGGTCGGGTTAACGTGTTCATCGACATAAAGCGCGAGTAGTTCGTTGTTGTCAGTGACGTTTATTCTCCCACTCGCGGCCTGCCTTGTGAGTTCGCAAAGCGAAAGGAGTTTCAAGCTGTCCAGTGTTGTGTGCTCTACCTTATTGCTACTGGTGGCATTGTGTTGTATGCGTGACAGCTCAGTGGTCAAACCATAAGCCTTGCGGGTTAGGCCGCGAGCTGCGCAGAGCAAGTCACTGGCACGCATACTTTGCGCCAGTGGGTAGGTGCCCGAATGCAGCACTTCACCTTGTATTGTCACCAAGCGCTCATTCGCGTCATAACTGGCTTGTTGTCGCAGACGGGCTATTTCACTGTTCAATAATTCTGAGCGGTTACTCCGATCGTCGAAGAAATACAGCCGATCTCCTGACTCGATGGTGAGATTAGCCGGTGCTGCTGAATCGAGCAGGGCGGCGGCTATTTTGAATGGGATGGCCTCGACATCCCTCTCGGGATAACGGGTGCGTGCGATGACGCCGTAGTACATTTCCGTGACGGGCTTTAGTCCACCGGACAGGTCGATAATGTCCAGCAGGCGGGCTCCTTTTTCTAGCGGTAACCTGCCGGTGTAGCGCAATGCTCCCCGAACTTCGATGACCATGGCAGGACGATAATGAGTAGCCTGTATATCCAGTTCTCGGACAATGTCGTTCACGACCTGTTCGCGATCTTTGGCCAGGTTAAATACCATGATTTGGTCATGTGACTGTAGCTCAATATCGCCGTGGCCACCGGGGCGTCTGAGAGCTTGCCAGAGGTTGGCATAGACCACTTCGGTGCGCAGAGTTCTGAGGTTTTCTCTTTTGACGAGTGCGAAATCCATGTCTGCACCCGGCAGGAGAGCTTCTGTGCTGGGCACAACGTCGGAGATGCGCATACCCGGCCTGAACTGGAAGCCGCCGGGACGTTTGACGTGACCCGACAGCAGAATTATATCTTCAAGTTCATCTTCCAGGGGCAAAACTCGCAGGAGATCTCCGGTTTGGACTGTAGTGCCCAGAATCACATGTTCGGGGCTACCGGTGCTGGAGGTGGAAAAATCGATCAGGGTACGAATACCTGCTGCCTGTATTCGCTCAATATGGGAGTGCTTTAGTGACGCGGTCGGCAGTAGTCCGCCGGCCATCGCGATTATCTGCCCCACCGTCTTTTCGCCTTTCATCTCGTAGATAGCGGGCCGTTGTACCTCGCCTCCCACGTAGACGATGGGGCCGATGGGTGGAACGAAGATAGTGTCGTTGTGGTCCAGATAAGAATCCTGGTTGATGCGACCGTTCAATAGCAGGCCGTAGAGATCCAGGCTAGCGATACGCTTACCACCCCTGATCAGTTCTATGTTGCGTAGTGTTCCGGTGGGTCGTACCCCGCCGGTTGTTAATAGCGCATCTATCATGGTGGTGAGGCCGCCTATGGTGTAAACCCCCGGCTGTGTAACGTCTCCGGCGAGTCGTATCTGGACTGTGCGCAGTTGCCCCATGGTCACCACTACTTTGGCACCGATTACCCGTCGTTCGAAACCTTCAGCGATAAGCTGCTCTGCCTCGTCGAAGGTCACACCGGCAACTTTAATGGGACCGTATTCAGGTACAAGGATGTTGCCGTCGCGGGTTACGATCAGTTTGTATTCCACATTTCGCTTGCCGTAAAGCTGCACAATGATGTTGTCCCCGGGGCCTATCAGGTAGTTGGTTGGCACGGGAATGCCTAATGCTGAAGCAGGGGCGCTTTGCACCTGGTTGAATATGTCGTAGCCAAATTGAGTGAGATCGGAATGCAGCACTTGTTCCTGTTGAGTTTCTTCAAGATTTAGCGGGCCACTTTTCTCGTGGGCTATCTGCTCCAGCCGGGATTCTTCCCGTTCAACGATGCTTGCCGGTAGCGCTATTGGCTCGGCCGGGTCCAGCGCGGTCTCGTCCTGCCCCCTGGGGGCGGACTGTGCATAGCTTCGAGCCTGAATGGATTGCAGGGGTTCCACATAGGACAGATAAGCGTCGTTGTCGGCAATGGCTGGAGCGGACAGGACAACCGTTGCGATGCATAAGGAAGCCAAGCCTGCACTGAACTGGTGGGCTGTCACGAGCCCGTCAAGGGCGGCTCGCATAGTTGGGTGGTGTATGTTGCTCATAGCACTGGCTCGGGAAACTTAATGTATGCACTGTGTATCAGCAATACCGATGCCAACTTGAAAAAATAATTAAATAGCAATTAAAACAATAGGATAGAGAAATTTCTTAGAGGTTCGGAAAGCGTATTTTGCAAATTCACTCGCGAAATGCATTAGCTCTAATTTTCCAAAATGCGGTATTTCTGAAGTGATAAGCTGAGATTGCAAATATTGGCACTTACAGATTCTCGATATCGCACAGGGTACTCAGCTGTCGGTCAGGTACCGATCGATCCAGGGGGGCGGGGCTATTGGTAGGGACAGCAGGGCGTCGATGTCTGCACTGTAGTGCCTGCGCAGCTGTTCCTGTAGGTCTTCAGACAGCAGCATGGCATTGCCCTGGCTATTGCCGTTTCGACGGATATTCCACTGCTCATACTGAAAGCGAAGGCGACCGCGGCGCGCTTCTGGCACGCGCTGCCATAACTGATACAGCATCTTGCGATTCCGCAGCCACTCCCTAACAGAATGCGGTATGCGCTTGCTGGAGCCGCCGCGGTGGATGATTTCGCCCAAGGTCGCTGGGCGAAACCCGGTAGGCAGTCCGATAAATTCCAGTAGGCGGTCAAGGGTTTCCTCCGGCTCGTTTTCCAGGTCCTCTGTATACAGCACTAGCAGTTGCTTCGGGTCAAAGGATGCAGTGAATTCAGTGAGGATTCGTCCGTACTCGCTCCAGGCAATGTAAAAGTCCGCCTCTGACTCGTAGCCTTCTGTATGCTCTGGTACCGGAAGTGAGCGCCCGCTGTGTAGTGCTTCTTTTGTCAGTAGTGCTTCAATGGCCTGAGCGAACTCGCGATGCTCTGTATCTCTGCGGCGCCCCATCTGGAAGTGTGACCAAGTGCGCTCCATCGGGTCACGTAAAATTGCCACGAGCTTGACATCGGGCATCAGTTCTTTGATGCGTGCCGGCACGTCGGGGTCCGACATGTATTGCGGGCTCGCCTTGGCCCACAGTTTGTTTTGCTGTTCGGCGCCAAATTGTTCATTCGCGAAAGCCTCCCAGCTCTTCTGCGAGCAATCCTGGCCGGTAAAGAAAGGCACCTCCTTTTCCAACGGCATAGCGATATCGGGATGACTGCGAAGATGTTCAAACACGGCGGTGGTGGCGCATTTCTGTGCGCCGACAATAATGAAGTCTAGTGGTTTCACGGGTGTTCTCTTGTTGGCTTAAGGAGATTTATTGCCAGTAGATAGGAGGCAATATTTTTCAGCGCGATACTGCTGCTAAACACTATCGCCAGCCCGGTTGCGCCGTACTCCGGGCCAATCCACGCGCTGCCTGCCAGTGCGGCGATCGTGGCAGTGATCAGCGAGTACATTTCCTTGGACGCGGCACCGGCCATGTTCATGAGCACGCCAGACAGTCCGGTCGCCGCATTGACCAGGTGCCCAATGGCGAGTATGGCAAGGTATATTTGCAGATTACCGAAGTCTTCACCGAACAGACCTGCCAGTGGTTCCGCTAGTGCTATCAGCAGCAGCGCGACTGGCAGGAACACAGCGGTGGAGATAAGTTGTGTGCGTCGCAGTAGACCCAACAACGCTTGTGAATCGTTTTGGGCGGCATAACGGGCGAACGAGGGTCCAAATACGGCTGCTAACAGGAGCAGCAGTGTGGTAATCACATTGATTAATTTGTGGGCGACGGCAAAAACACCTATCTGCGCGGTATCAAGATAGAGAGGCATCACTATAAAAGGCAAATGCATGAAGCTGATGCTGAGTACACCAGTACCCCATAGGTAGAACAGGTCGCCACGTTCCACTTTTGGCGGGGCGTGAGTGTTGCGAGTTCCGGTAGCTGACGGTGCAAGTCCTTCTATCTGTTGCTTGAGCCTGTGACTTAATACAACGGGCATGATCACCAGGCTCAGTGCGAAAGTGATAGCGAGGGTGAAAGTAACGACTGGGTGTCCGGTTAGCCAGCAGTAGGCGCAGGCCGTCAATAATACCAGTGGCGAGGTCAGGCTTTCGATTGTTACAGCTGCCAGGGCTTTACCGGTGGCTTTCAGTGATTCCGCATACAGTCGTATCAGGGAGAAAAGTGGCGCAGCGAGACCGGCGCCTATGAGCATCCAGCTATATTCTGTCCAGGTGGCGGTGTCCTGGGCGCGCGTCAAAAAGATAGCGGGTAAAGCGACGAGCAGAACCAGTGTCAGCCATAGCCCGAAAATTTTTCTGCGCGATTCACGGAGGGTCTGCAATATTTGCTCCCGCTGTTGCTGCTCGTAACTAATGGACACCTGCCTCATTGTGCGGGTGGGCAGGCCGAGCCCCAACACTTCACCCGCTATGCATGTCCAGGATGTGAGCAACTGCAGGGCGCCCAATACGCCTGCGCCAGCCATCGTACCAACGACCAACTGGACGGCGAACTGGGCGAGAATGGCGCTGCCGCGGCTGGCCACCAGTGCGAGCGCGGGAAGGAACTTGTTTGTGAGCTGCGCTAGTTTCCGTATCCGCGCGCCAGGCCTTGCAGTGATCGCTGCAACCATATCTTCGGTGGTGCGATCAGCCACCATGCTGCATCCCTTGCTCTGTCTGTCTAGAGACTGCCTTCATTTTATCGCGTAAACCGGATTCCATAGTACGGTGCATCTGGATGAACAGCTGTCGCCAGGTATAGCGTTCAGTGATCAGCGCACGGGAGTTCTTCTGCAGGTATAGCCACAAATCAAGGTCGTTCAAAAGCTGGTCTATGTATGTCGCCATTTTCGCTGGCTCGTCGGCAATCAGTATGTGCGTACCGTGCTCTACATCAATACCTTCGGCACCAACACTGGTTGTTACGGTGGGCATACCTCTTGCCATGGAATCCAGTATCTTAACTTTCATACCACTACCGAACATGAGAGGTGCCACGGAGACACGGCTGCTATTATAGATTTTCTGAAGATCGGGAACAAAACCCTTAAGGGTTATACCTGTCCACTTGGCTGCCGCATCCTGCAGTCGCTGGCCCGGGCCCTTGCCGACAATATCCAATTGTAAATCTGGATGGCCTTCGACTAACTTCGGCCAGACCTTTTCAATGAACCATAACAGTCCCTGGGAGTTAGGTTCCCACCCCAGAAATCCGACATACATAAGCTTTTTCTCGGTGTGGGCGTACTGTAGTTCAGGCAGTTGGAGTTGCTGGTCGTCACCCAGATGGAAGGTGTTGTGAAGCTTGTCTTTGCTCGCGCCTGCTTTAGCCAACTCCAGGGCATCATTTGGGGCGGCAAAAGACAGGTCTGTATTGTTGGAAACTGCAGTTTCATATTTTTTTACTCGCCTCGATTCCATATATGCTACAGCACGCATTACTGGATTTCCCGGCAGTTGGGCATAACGCTCCCACATCTTGAAATAGGCATTGTGTGCGTGATAAACAGCCATTCCTTGGTAGTCTGTTGGCAGATAGGGGTAAACCTCATAGTGATCCAGGAAAACGACGTCCTGCTCGCTGGCTAAAGCAGCGATGTTGTTTTGTAATTGCTCGTTGTAAGTGCGGTGTACCTTTAGTGGGATGCCTCGAAGGTAGCTAAGGATGAGGTTGCCCGGTGTACGCAGTATGCGAACTTCCTGACGTAAGTGGTGGGCGCAGGGTGAGATAGCATAAAAGTCCTCGACGTACTGCGCGTTCTCCATTTTGAGAGGGCAAGCCAGCGTCACCTGATATTTTTCAGCCAGAGCGTGCAATAGTTTCAGGCTTTTCACCTTACCGCCACTCTGGGGGGGGTAGGGAAGTTCGGGAGTTATGAAGAGTAATTTTTTCATGTCGCTGGAGCCCGTATCAAAAAATCGGTTCGATGAATCTGGATAGCCATTCGGTCTATGGATCTGCACAGGCACTGACAGCGCTTGACGTTGGGA
>JBLHKV010000077.1:0-14369 GCA_047618115.1 Halieaceae bacterium
AGCCGCGTAGACAAAGTTGTTATCGCGCATGGTCCACATCTGCATCATCGCCGGCGGAGCGACCACAGTAGCGCCTGCAAACTCGGTTCCCTGTTGATACTCCTCATCGAGATACAATGGGTTGTCATCGCCCATGATTTGACACCACTGCCATACCTGCACAGCGCTAACGGGCCAATAACTATTGTATGGCCCTAGCCGAACGCCAACCAATTGATCTAATTCCAATGAAAATTTTCCTGATCTATCCGAATCAGTGACCGCAATTCTAACCTACGACCACCCATTCAAACGCTACATTTCCGCTCGCATCTATTGATCAATTGCGTCTCGGTTTGGTACCTCGTACTCGGCAATCAAACATGACTGTTCCCGGCTGATGCGCCCTGCTCGATAGTTCTTTACCGGCTAATAGTGGGAATGGTAGCTGATGTCTACAATCAATTGCCTCGCATCAAGGATTTTCGAACCAAAACGGCTTAAACTCTGGGTTACAGAGTAATCCTGGGGCACAACAAATCATTCGCACACTTATAAGCCTCTCCTTGCTGTTGACGCTGCTGATAGTCGTACTGAGCGCCTACATACGCTTGGCGGACGTGGGCATCGGCTGCGGTGAATGGCCCCAGTGCTATGCATTACTGGGGCTGGATGACGAGGCACGTGGTATCTCCGTACTCACCAGTCAGGGCAAGGACATACAGTATCGCGGAGCGCGAGTTGCTCATCGATACATCGCGAGTACTCTCGGAGTTCTCATTATAGTCTTGGTCATTGCCTCGCTTCGGCAGGGCTATAGTCGCCCGACCGGGGTACTCATTCCGTTGGCAACTCTTGCTGTCACCACATTTTTGTCGCTATTAGGTTATTACACGCCCAATAGGGATCTGCCACTGGTTACCATTGGCAATCTGTTTGGCGGATTCGGGTTACTTGGCCTGCTCTGGTGGTTAATGCAACGTTATTCCGACCCCCTGCCCACTGGAGGCAATAAAGATCTGCGAAGTGTTGCAGCCATTGCCGCAATTTTTGTCGTGAGCCAAATATTTTTTGGTGGCTGGAGTAGCGCCAATTTTGCTTCAACGTCTTGCAAAGATTTATTGAGCTGTGACCAACAGTGGCTGGATAGCAGTAACTATATTCGCGCCTACACTCTCGACAGACAGTTATCCATCAACGATACAGGCCGCATAGAAATGGGCGATGAGCTAGCAACCCTGACCATGACGCACCGGGTATTTGCGCTGGTGACGGCAGCTTATCTGGTGTGGATGAGCCGTAAGCTAAGATCCAGAGCCTCGCTAAGAAGCACTGCCACCGCGATATCAGTATTTTCTATCGGTCTCTTGGCTGCGGGCATCGGTGCCGTCTGGTTTGAACTCCCGCTATGGCTGCTTAGTGTGCACAATGTATTAGCGGCGGGCCTACTCCTGAGCATCATTAACCTTTGGCATCGTCTAACTCCTCCCCGATCAGTGTCACAACCTCCTGGCTGATAGCTCGAAGATCGGCAAGATTGAAACCGAGCCCGGAAAAGCGAATGCGGCCGCGCCGATCGACAATGAAATGGGTGGGATAGCCTGGAACCCCGTAACGCTTACTAACCTCTCGTTCTGTATCCACTAGTACGGGAAAATTCATGTTGTATTCGGCCGCGAACTCTCGGGCCCGCTCGACCTCGACATCTACGTTGACGGCCAACACCTCAAATCCATCTTCATGGTGGCGTTGACGCAGCTGATCAAGATAGGGCATCTCCTGTCTACAGGGAATACACCACGAGGCCCAAAAGGTAATATAGACGACCTTACCCCGATAATTGGCTAGGCTTATAGCGGTGCCTCCATCCAAAAGCGGTAGCGTGAATTGCGGTGCGACCAGCGGCTCAAATCGTTGCTCTTCACAGCCGGCAATCAGAACAAGCACCAACGCTACTTGCATAAACCGCCATTTTTTTAACTGCCCAGATCCAAACATCTTAATTCGCCGACCTCCCTCGTTGACTCTGCATAGGTCTTCCCAATATCGACAACGCACGCAAAACTACAATCAGAAACAGCATACCTCCGACCGCAGAGATCAAACCACCCAAGCCCATCAGGCCCATTCCAAATACCCGCTCCCAGGAGTCCAGCTGCTGCTCGGCACCGGCAACCTTACGCTGTACACCGTACCCTCCCGACCACACTAGACCTGCAACGTGAAGGAGTTGCCCGCCGCCATAAACCATTGGTTGCCAGGTGGCTAGTTTGGTACCCCTTAGTGGGAACCCAAGAGATGGAAGTAAAAAATAACAGACGCCCATCAACGCGAGCGTGACGCCTACGATCGAACCGTGATAGTGCGCAGGTATCGTCACATTACTGCCGGATACCATAAAGCCAACTATCCCTCCGCTCCCAAACAGTAGCAAAGATGACAGCAGACAAGACCGGGCCATTAACATTTCAGCCGAAGGATCTTTGGCTCGAAACAGCGCCACACCTATCGCCAACCCTAAAGGCAGCGTAGCCAGACTACCTCCCCAACGCATCAGCCAGGTAAACAACTCTACGTGCTCTATAGCGGTAACGGGATACGCCAGATAAATTACTGGTGACAGGAATACGCAAGACAAACCGACGAACAATACTAACAAGACCACACGCGGCGTCAGTGGAAGCTCGAGGCCAGCCGCACTGCTCAACCAAAGCCACGACACCAGTAAAAGCAAGGTATAGGTATATTGAAGTACGTGACCCCCGCCCCAAAACAATAGTTCAAAAAAAGACTGACCAACCAGGTAGTCTGGCAACTGCAGATACGACGCACCAAAACATCCCAGCGCAATAGCTCCCGATATAGCTGTCGCATTAAGGCCAAATTTTAATGCGCCTTCGCCACTCATCAAAGGACCGACAGGAGCCATATAGATAAGGCTGTTGAGGACCAGCAAGGAGAACCCCAATGCAAACAAGAGTAACCCCGAAAAAAACAGGGGGTGTTGCAGTACGGGAATATAATTACTGGTCAGCGGTTGGGCGTTGAGCACAAAAGGTGAAATTATTATCAGCACGGTCCCACTGCAACAGAAACTCAGAGCCGGCCAGGCAAGCCAAGGCTTTCCGGGGCGTTGATTGAGACTCCACAGCATACCTGCAAAGGCCAGAGTCCAAACAAGCACAGATAAGTTGACATGGATAACCAACGCCGAATGAAAAAAATCCATCCATGGAATGAAATCTTGCACATACGGGGTTCGTGCCAACACCAAAAGCAGAGAAAATATCCCCGCGCCCAGAAGCGACAAAACACACAGCATCAACCAGCCCAGCGCCAATAAACGCCTCGAGTCAGCTGGTACAGCTAACGTATATGAAGTCTTATTTATCACAGTAGAATAAACCCCTCCTTAAAAGTTGCCACCATCACCTGCCTGGGTTGTAACTCGATATTCTGTTCCAGCGTCCAGGGGAATTCAGTCTCATCACCATCATCACTCATCTTTAAGACTAGATGGTGGTCACCGGCCGACACAGTGAATCGCGAATACATGCTAGCCAAACCGTCGTTATGGAATCCAGAGGCCGGAATTTGATTCCGATACAACGTCCTCCCGTCGAGGACCAACTCTATCGTCAGCGGCGACCTTTCGCGAGGGCAAATTTCGATTCTCTTCATGTTTGCCGGCAATTTTTCGTAGGCTTTATCGCTCAACGCCTCGCAATTGCCGACGATAGCACCCGCATGACGTACGGCAAGCTTCAGCGTTGCCATTTCCGGCGCCTGTGCCTGGAACACCGGGATTGTGGTTAACAGCACCAGGGGTACGAAGAAAAGCGCATACAATACGCCCTGACCGATCAGCGCATGCACTCTGCTCATGAACTGTCCTCAACGGCGGCAATATCGCTTTTTAGATCTTCTCGAAAGCCCGCAACCTCTTTGACGAGCAGCTTACTCCCCTGTGCGCCGAGCCAAGCGCTGCGTACGCGCTGTCTTGGCACCCTACCCCGCAAAATTGGCATTCGATCTCCGCTAAACCGCTCCTCCATCCATGTATTACCCAGGCGATAGTGACAATCGCCCAGACAACAGCCGCTAATCAATACGCCATCCGCGAGGTCTCTGCGCAGGATGTAGTCTACAAAGGCAGGTGGTAGCAGCGCGGTACACGGCATACTGATAACCGCTGTGGAATCGCTTTCGAGCCCCTGTATGTTACAGCCGTGATCGCAGCCAAACACCATCACCCGTCCAGTCCCGGAAATCTGGGCGAGACTCTTCTCGCATAGTGACAGGAGTTCCTTGATATGAAAGCCTGGAATACTTATCCCTGTGACCAACTCGTCAACGTGACGAAAGGGGGATGACGACGGGCAGGCACCTGCGCAAATGCCGCAGCTGATACACAAATCGGGATCGACTACCGCCTGTTCGTGGCCGCGCTTGAAGTCGTGTACTTTCATGGTGACGGCTTCATAGGGGCAATCTGCCAAACACCAGCCACAGCCATTGCAATTATCCGGATCGACAACGGCCACAGGGCCCTGCACTACCGGTACTGGGGTGATACAGGGAAGTATCACCAGCAACGATGATAGCCCGACCAGAAACATCCAAACTGCAGTGGGGCCCCAAAGTTCGATCAAAGGATAGACGTTGAGATAAATCCAATCCAGGCCGACATTGCTTACGGATAGATCGAGGTTAGCCGGCGCCTGACTCAAAGCCGGCCGTACCAGCGATATAATGAGCATCGCTAGAATCGTTCCTGCAGCCAGCCCAAACGGAGGTATTGTGCGTGCATTACTGATGCGTTTAATGTGAATAAACATACCCAGTAACAACGTTAAAGGCACGCCGATGTGTAAAAAAACGAGTAGTGAGAAGAAGCGATCGCTCAGCGTTGATTGATTCAGAAAATTTGAAGCCATCGGATCAACCATAAACGGCAGCGAATCAAACCACTCAGCGGTATTTATCGCGATGTACTGAGCCTGCTGATCCCACACCAACCAGTAGCCCCCGATGGCGGAGGCAAACAGCAACCACAGTAGAGGAACACCGGAAACCCAACTAAACCAACGCACCCCCTGGTAGCGATCCATGACGAACTCACGAATCAGATGCAGCGTTACGCAAACCGCCATGGCGGATGACGCATAGCGGTGAAAACTACGCATGACGCCTCCAATATACCAATGCCCCAGCGTGATTTTCTCAATGGACAGATAGGCCCCGGTGACGCTGGTTTCAAAAAATATGAATAGGTACAAGCCGGTAAACACCACCAGCCAAAAAAACAAAAACGACAGAGAACCCAATTGATACAAAGGGTTCCACTGTGGGGAAAAGTATCGGGAGAATATCGAGTCAGCAACATTAAAAGCTGTTTTAAGAGCCGACTTCACCACTTTGTGCCATTGCTCCTACGCCACTCTTTGGCGAGTACAATACCGAAAACGATACTAACCATCATGCCCACGAATGTGCCTATAAAGACTGAATAATCGATATAGTAATTGTCGGTGGCCGGGTCGTAGACTGTGCAAAATAATCGTATCCTACCGTTGAGATAATCGAATACTGACTCGGTAGATGGATTGCCAAAAATCAGCTGCTTGAGCGGTTCGAGCACCTCTGGTGTTGGAAATATCATACCGTAGAGCTGTCGGTAAATCTGTCCTTGCGCGGTGACGATAGTAGACTGGAGCAAGTGATCAAAACCCCGCGGTGACGCGAAGTACACAAACCCAATCTGCTCTACCAGCTTTCTGACCTCGCCTTCAGACCCCGACAAAAAGTGCCAGTTTGTATCGCTGACTCCTGTTCTTTTACGGAATTCCGCCATACGGACCGGCGTATCATTAGCGGTATCAAAACCGACGGTCAGTACCGAGAATGCATCGGATCCGAACACTTCTCGAGCTTTAGCTACAGCGATTTTAAGATTTTGAGTTGTAGTTGGACAGATGTGGTGACAACTCGTATAGATGAGGCTGATGATCACTGGTCGGCCAGCAAACTGCTCCAGTGATACCTCGTTACCCAATGAGTCCTGAAAATTCAGCCCGGACAGCGTACGGCCCACCACTTCCTGTGAATTGACCAGAGCCTGTTCTCTGTTAAATTCCGCGGTGCTTGCCTGCACAGAACAGGCAAGCACCAGCAGGGAGAAAAATCCGTAACGCGCTTTAGAAAACATGGGTAACTTGCGTTTAGTAAGTCGCTAGCCTATCCCCCAGGTTTCGGCAAGATACTTCCAGTTGATAAAATAGTACAGGGCGAAGCTGATGAAAAACACCATTGCAAGTACCATAGTGCCTGGGATAGCCATGGCACTGCCGCCGTTGGCTGCATATTCTTCATCGGTGACTGGCGCAGCCATACAGGGTACTGGCATTTTATCTTCACCGAGCTTTTTCCCAAACAACAACGTGCCAACAATTATCAAACAGAACGCTGCGCCTCCGGCCACTGCCAGAATCACCGACATCCCGTTCAGTGCCATCATGGTGTAGGCGGCCGCTGGAAAGTCATGGGTAATCCCACCCGTTCCGGTAAAGCCAATATCCCAGTGTCTGCGCGGAATACCCAAGGTTCCGGCACCCATCAGGAACAGCGACACACCTGCCATTCCCAGCCCAAACATATACGGCTGCCAGCGCGCCAAACCCTTCCAGATAAGCTCCCTCCTGAATAACACTGGTACTAACCAATAGGTCAGAGCCATGAAGGTTAGTGTTGTTCCAAGCACCACAGTCGCGTGAAAGTGACCAGGTACATAAAGAGTGTTGTGAACCAGCACGTTGATCTGCTCGGCACCCATTACCACCCCGGTGATGCCACCGAGGAAACCAAAGCCAACCAGTGAGATAAACATGCCCGAGAAAGTAGGATTACCCCAGGGCGCTTTTCGCAACCAGGTAAACAGACCAGCTGTATGACCACGAGCGCGCTGTGCAGCCTCTATAGAGCCCGGAACGGTAAGCCCGTGGACCATCGAAGCCATCACCGCAAGGTACATCGCATAACTGGTGTTGAACATTTTGAAGTTTGAACTGACGCCTGGGTCAGCCAGCAAATGGTGCACACTGGCCAGTTGCAAAAACAGAATATACATAAGGAAAGCAGTACGGCTCACTTTTTCAGATAGCGGTCGTGCTCCAAAAACAACCGCAGCGATCGCGTACCAAACTGCCACATGCGCTGCAACATTAATCTGTTGGGACGAGTGGCCAAATGCCCACCAAATTAATCTATAGGCCAGCACATCGATCTCGCCTACCAATCCCACGCTCCAAAGAAAGGTTGGTAACAAAATAATGGCACCGCTGACTATGGTAAATACAGCAATAACGGCAGCGGTGATCGCGCCAAACGTGACCAGGGGTACAGACCCCTCGTAGGTCTTCTCTGCCTTAGCCACAACCAGTGTGCCAAAAAAAACAAACGTCCCAATCAGAGCTCCTACTGCAAACAAAATTAAACTCAGGTAAAAGAGCGGGTGAGCCTCCATAGGTACGTAGGACGTCATCATCACGCTGGAACTGCCTTGTAAAACGACAATATTATTGACCACTGCTCCCACAACCATGAGCCCAAATCCGGCCCAAGCCCAGCGCGGGGTGGCCAGACGGCATTTGAGAAGAACCGATGAGCAAAAATATAGCACTGCTATTTCAAAAAATATCAGCCAAAAAATCAGTACATTGATACCGTGCAGGGTTAGCGCCATATAAAAATCATCGGCCGCCAGCAGGTGAACGGCGGGCCAGCGAGTCAGGCCTACAAACAATCCGTACAGCCCACCCAAAAGAAGAAACACGACCGCTGCGACCGCATTCGCTTTGATCAATTTCTCTGCTGGTCCATGAAACTGGAGCCCGGTGTCGGGACAGGTCCTGTAGTCTTGAGTACCCATCAATCTCTCCCTAGTCCACAACCAGTATTTTGCCGATCATCAGATGGTGTCCGATGCCGCAGTATTCATTACAGATAACCGAGTACTCTCCGGACGCATTTGGTGTCAATGTAAACACGTGCTCGTAATTGGGCAGGACCTGAATGTTGATATTGGCAGGCTGTAATGAAAACCCATGCTGCCAGTCCAACGAGGAAAGATGGAAGCGATAGGTCTCCCCGTTC
The DNA here is from genome assembly GCA_047618115.1 of Halieaceae bacterium. Lineage (GTDB taxonomy): Bacteria > Pseudomonadota > Gammaproteobacteria > Pseudomonadales > Halieaceae > CALJGI01. Next base: position 8,131 of record JBLHKV010000077.1, read on the forward strand.
TTGAGCTCAATTATCGGCCACCAATCCCACAACCGGGCAATCATGTATACGTCACCTCCAACAGGCGGCGCTACCACGGGATAGTTCCGAGGTCCCTCGTTACGCACGGTGTATTGATCTACAAATTTTTGTGTCGTTTCCTGGAAGGCCTTGGGCGTAGTTTTGTAGGTCTCGGTGCCTAGGTTTTGCTTACCCACAACATGCCAATAGGGCATCATGAAAGTCATAACCATGCCCCAGATAAATACTAGGGTAATCCACATCAGTTCCGACTTGTGGATAGGCTCGTTCCACCAGAGCTTTTTCGCGGGGGGCAACAAACTGGACATAACTAACTCCTCTATGCCGTACGCGGTGTTAGCGTATCGGAATCGTCATGATTTCGACGAGCCCCCAGGCCAGGTACAAGACGGCCGGGCACGCCACGCCTAAAAATAATAGAAGGAATGGGTTATCCAGCAGTTTCTGCATCATGGGTACGTCTTCGATTTCCAATGGACTCTGTTCAGACATCGCTGGCACTCCGCTGGTCGTTCTTTTGGCGCATTATCAATTTAGCAACATGATAAGTCCGAGCCTGGGCCGTGACCTTGACCTCAATCAAGGTTCTCTGAGAAAGATGTCGAGATGACGAATTGGGCTGACCGCGTTAGGATAGACGGACAGACGATTGAGGAGATCTACACATGGCATTGTTGATTATTGGATTATGTCTTTGGGCGGCAATTCACCTGCTACCTTCAGCTGGGCGTGGGATACGCGAGGCAGTGATCGCCAGGACCGGCTTTGATGCATACAGAGGACTATTTTCTGTTGCTATTTTGGGCTCGCTGGCTTTGATTGTATTCGGTTGGCGGCAAAGCACACCCGAATATTTCTATGTTCCCTCGGAGACCCTGCGTAGTGTAGCCATAGCGACTATGGCTGTGAGCTTCGTACTTCTGGGAGCGAGTGGGCGAGCTACTCGAATAGGGCGTGTCGTACGTCACCCCCAGCTCACTGGGATTTTGGTGTGGTCGCTTGCGCACTTAATGGCAAATGGCGACTCACGATCTCTCGTGCTGTTCGGTGGTATGGGCATTTGGTCGGTGTTATCTATGATTTTAATTAATCGACGCGACGGTGACTGGATCAAACCCGAAGCCCCTTCCGTGGCCAAAGAGCTAATCGGTGTGATACTAAGCTTAGTGGTAATGGCTCTGGTTATGCTCGCCCACCCTTGGATCGCTGGCATGCCTCTGTTTTGAACATCCTATTTTCAGCAGCTACATCTTCAGCTGCATGGTAAGCCACAATTTGTCTGTATCAGAATAGCGATCCCGACTATCGCTATCAAAGGCGGCATACTTGGCTTGTAGGGTTAGATGTTTGTTCGCCGGCCAGGTCCACACCAGATCAAGCTCGGTCCCAAAATCTGTACTGGAAGATTCCGCAGTAAATTTGTGGTAAACAAACATCCATTTTGAGCTCTCTAGCGAGCCGCCAAAACTGACGTAGGTATCTTCTATACCGTCGCCGGGGGTGCCGAGAAACTTGTCGGCCCAACCTTGGAATTTGTGTAGCGTTGCCAGCGGTGTTTTAAATCCTATGCCGTTGTCAGCGCCGAGTACTTCGCGCCCAAGCTTAGTGGACACAGGTCCCAACTTCGCCGATAACTCGAGAAGGTAGTAATCCGCGCTATAGCGTTGACTAGACTCACCTGCGTCAGACTGGCGAGCCCAGGCGGCAGCGATTGATACCAGCTGGAATTTGCCACTGTACTCCAGACCCCATGTATTCGTGGAATTGTTCACGTTTTTTCCGGGCGCGTATCCCCTTTGTGGATCAAATTCCAGCCAATAGCCAAGGCCCGTAAGTTTGTGCTTGTCGCTTAGAGTGTAGTCCGCCCGCGCAACATAGCTATCCCCTACGAACTCAGCGGGATTGGCGGCATCATCGGGTCCAAATATACGATTCACCCTCGCTATATAGGCGACATCCAGTACCAATTTGAGGTCTGGTTTTAAGTGCAGCCTCAGTCCGTCGTAGGTCTGCTCGTTCTGGCGCCAGGCAACCCCACCGAGAAATCGTTGATTGCCATGCAGTATGCGCTGTCTACCGACCGTACCGACGAAACTGCCGCTGGAATATTTTAACCATAGCTGATTGAGGTCAGTGCCCTCCGGATCGGCGATGACCGGGTGCCCGGTTTTACCATTTACTGTGGAGTTGTAGTTGTCGACACCGATGGCGGTAATGTTGTCAATTTCCAGCGACGCCGTGAATCCGTTGATGGTCCCCGAGGTCATATTTAAACGTGAACGAAGCAAAGATGCACTCGCGTCCTCATCGATTCCGTCCTGTTCTACATTTTCGTAACGATAGCGTAAATCAAGACTCACCTTACCCTCAGTCAACATGGCAGGTACATCGCCATCCGCTTCCTCCGACTGTGCGCTCTCCATTGCTGTCATCAACAGCCCTATAAGGACTATGCTTGCTGAAATTTTCATTTCTATATCAAACCTCTTTAATCCTGGCTGTCTTACACAAATGCACAGGAAACTAGTTTCGCCTACCAGTCCGCAGTGAACTTGGCAGACACACTGCGGCCTATACCATGTAAATTTTCCATAGAACTGACGTAAGTCTTATCGCCCAGATTATGAAGCTCAAGAGCTATCGAAAACTCGTCCTCATTTCCAAAATCAAATCCTGCCGCTAGATTAATCGTGCCCCAACCCACTTTGTCTTCAAGCACTGCTCTACTCGAACCTGGCTCCTTTAAACTCGAAGCCGATTCGCCCCGTGCAAACATATCAATCCACGCGTCATGTAACCCCCAGGTTGCGCTACTGCCCTCCCATCGAACCCCTGTCTGCGCGCTGAAACTAGCCGTTCCAGAATCCCAAGTAGAAAACTCTGCATAAGTATTACGCCGTTCTATCCACGTCAGGTTCAAATAGGGCTTAAGGGCCGACTTGGAACCTGTATATGCCAGGTAAACTTCCAAACCGTGCGCGGCAGACTTCCCCACATTCTGGTACAAGCGGTCGCGTCGACCCGGACAGTAGTCTGTCTCAATGCAGGGAAGATGATGTATGTAATCGTCTGACTCGCTAGCGAAGATTGCAGCATCCAGCGTCAGACTTGCCTTTTGAACGCGAACACCTAGTTCGTAGTTTAGTGAGGTTTCTGGTTTCAACTCGATATTGGGATTCACGAACCGGGATCCGGCATAGGCGCCCGTCGCCAATTGCATCAGCGAGGGGTAAACGTAACCCTCGCCTACGTTTAGGCGCAGGCGCATGTCATCACTGTATTCCCAAACCGCACCGAACGCCGCAATCAAATTGTTGTCTCCCCCGAGATGCCCCACATCGAGGCTCTCTCGATCGCTTGAAGACAATTCACCACTCACGTGGTATTGACGCAATCCGAGTGTGGCTACCCACCTATCGGTGAGCTCCCAGGTATCGTGTAGAAACCACGCCCAGGTTTCAATCTCTGCGGTGTCCCCTATCAACTCGGTGCCGCTGGTTGCGATCTCCGTCCAGGACAAGGTATCTACCTCTCGCCCCTGGTCTACCCGGTCAATCTGATACTGAATTCCCCCTATGAGTTGGTGATCACCCATACGAGCAAAATTAACCTGAGCCAATGCACCGCGAGTTTCCAGCTCGCTCTCGCTATAGATGTCTCTTTCGTACCAAACTGTTTCAGTACGCGTATAGAACTCGCGCTCGCTGGTCTGAAAATAGCTATTGGCTCGAAAACTATCGACGTACTGGCTGTCTAACTCCCAACTGTAAGCAAAGCTGTGTTTCCGTCGATCCCGACGTGGGGTATCGAGATAGAAATCGGTTAATGGATAGCTGGTCTTCACCTCTTCCTCAACGAAAATTTCAGAACTACTGCGATAGTCTTCGTAGTGATAGTCGAAACTATGTGCGCCCACTGTTTTGCCCAGATACAAATAGATATTGCTGCTATCAAATGCAGTATTGTCGACCTCGCCAAGAGGGGTGTTACGCAGTCCGTAATCACTGCGGCTGTATGCCAGTCGATATTCGAGACCCTCAAGATCACCGAAAATACTGACAAAGCTGGTGGTTCCGTCGGCCGCCCCGTCATAACCATGAGAGAACGTGGCCTCCAATGGTTGGTCACCACCATTTTTGGTAATGAAATTGACCACGCCACTGAGCGCGCGTGAACCATAAAGAATTGCTCCGGACCCGCGGATCATTTCGACACGTGCGACCATAGATGGGTGCAGCGTCAGCGGAGTTCCCACCTCGTGATGATCTGTGACCTCCTGACTATTGATTAGAATCGCCGTGCGCCTTGATTCCTCGCCACGAATGCGAATGCGTTTCATACCCGGTTGCCCCGAATCTGTCACTCTGACTCCGGGAATGTCTCTCAGTAAATCTGCCAGTGCCACAGCGGTGGAACGATCGAGCTGGTCTTGATTGATAACGCTCAAACTAAGTGGACTATCCAGTACTCGCTCCTCTCTTCGAGCGGCGGTAACCACTACCTCCTCAAGTCTAGTGCCCATTGATAGCTGGGTTTCCGTTGCTGCTGTTACTGGAGCCAACTGGCACATGAGGGCTATCACCAGTATTTTCTTATAGAACTGCCTCATCCAATCCCCCTAATCGACTGTGTTGAATTTATGTAACGTTATTGTATTGATTGCCGTGCTTATCGCGTTGATCTAGCGCAGGTATTGAACCGGAAACTCCTTGACCTGTGTCATGCCGGGACTAGTGAATTACAACTATCATCGTGGCTTACTAACGTGGATACAGTGATGACGCCTAAATACCCCGCACTGGTGACTGCTCTACTCTCGGTGTTATTACTGTGCGCAGCGCTGAGCTCCAACCTCAGCTTCGCAGCAAATTCAGGCCTCGAAGATATCGGCCTAGCTGAAATTTCCATTTTATTCCCGGATGCAACAACCGTTGGTCAAGTAGAGGGCAAACTACCAACACGAGAAGTTATCGGTAACGAAAACTCACTTGGTTACGTGTTTATGAGTGATGAAATTTCGGCTATGCCCGGATATTCCGGCAAGTCCATTAGGCTTCTGATAGGTCTTAGCGGTGATGCTCACATTGCTGGGGCGATAGTTATAGAGCACGAAGAGCCCATACTTGTTATAGGGATAACTGAGACCGATCTCGATGGGTTCATCGATCAGTACCGCGGTCTGATGGCCCGCGAACGCGTTCGGGTCGGCGCTCATAATCGTGTGGGTTATGTCGGTGTCGATGGTATTAGCGGAGCTACCATAACCGCTATGGTTATCAATACATCTATCATGAAGTCTGCACAGTTGGTGGCAGAAAGCATGGGGCTCCCCAAACCTCGCGCCGAGGCAACACCAATTCAAACGATTACTCTGGAGCCGGCGATTGCCAGCATTACCGAGCGACCCGAGTGGATGGATCTATGGCAAGAACAGGCTCCTCAACTCAGTTTACTGCTGTTCGCGTTACTCGTTCTAATGGGAATATTGTTTTTTCAGGACTTGCTGGTCAAGCATATTACCGCCTTCCACCGTGTCAGAATCGCTTACCTCCTGTTCACCGTGGTGTATTTGGGAATAGTGTGCAAAGCGCAGTTGTCGGTAATTAACCTACTGGCCTTCATGCGGGTTCTGTTTGGAAACTTCACCTGGGACACCCTACTGCTAGATCCGGTAATATTTTTGCTATGGGGATTTGTCGCCACCAGTATATTGCTATGGGGTCGAGGTGTTTTCTGTGGCTGGCTTTGCCCTTTCGGTGCATTGCAGGAACTGATACATAAAGTGGCAGAACGTTTGAAATGGCCTAGCTATGAATTCCCTCCTATCGTCCACGAGCGTCTTTGGGCTATCAAATACTTCATATTGATCGCACTGGTTGGGCTTTCTCTAGAATCTATGACCCTCGCCGCAAAGTTGGCGGAAGTCGAGCCGTTCAAGACGACATTTGTTATGCAATTCAACCGAGAGAGTTGGTTTGTGGTCTATGCATTGCTGTTACTCGGCATTTCCGCCTTTAACAGCAAGTTTTACTGTAAATACTTGTGTCCATTGGGAGCTGGGCTGAGCTTCTTTACAAAATTTCGTATTTTTAACTGGTTACGGCGCCGCAAAGAATGTGGAAAGCCATGCCAAAGTTGTGCAGCTCAATGCCAGATCTCAGCAATCAAACCTACGGGAGAAATAATTGATAATGAATGCCACTACTGTCTCGAGTGCC
>JBLHKV010000078.1:0-14274 GCA_047618115.1 Halieaceae bacterium
GCGAGTAGCCCTCATCGTTTTCTCGGAATGGATTACAACGGTCTGGCAGCAGTTATTCATACCCGCGGCAATCAACACGCTCATATCGTTCTGCGCGGCGGCAGTGGTGGACCCAATTATGATTCGCTACATGTAAAATTGAGCGAGGTCGAGTTGGCCAATGCCGGACTACCGCTTAATATCATGGTTGATTGCAGTCACGCCAATTCGGCGAAAAAGCCCGAGCTTCAGCCGCTGGTAGCCGAGAATGTTCTCAACCAGATTATCGAGGGGAATGAGTCCCTGGTAGGACTCATGATCGAGAGTAATATCAACGCGGGAAATCAATCCATACCCGATGATTTAAGCCAGTTGAAATACGGCGTATCTGTTACCGATGGCTGTATTGATTGGGACACCACCGAAACGGCCATTCGCGATATGGCAGAGCGCCTTCGCGAAGTTCTACCCCTGCGAAAGCGCGCCTGAAGCGTAACTCAAAACGATACTCAGGTGTAGTAAGCCTGGCTTTTGTCGGTGTGGTCCGTTACGTCGCGCACCGCAGTTAGCTGGGGCAGTTGCTCCAGCAACGTTCGCTCTACTCCGTCTTTTAGCGTTGTATCCACCATGCCACAACCCTGACAGCCACCGCCAAATTGCAGGATCGCAACCTCGCCATCGATGACCTCCATGAGGCTGACCTCGCCACCGTGGGCAGCTAGAGATGGATTGACCTCGTTATACAACAAGTAGTTGATCCGCTCTTCGATGCTGCTATCTTCATTTACTCTGGGAAGTTTTGCATTGGGCGCCTTTATCGTCAGCTGCCCGCCCATTCTATCCTTGGCGTAGTCCACCAGCGCGTCTTCCAGAAATGGCAGGCTGGCGGCGTCAAACCAAGCGGTGAACGTCGGATATTCGACTTTGTCGTCCGCTGCAATATCGTCGTCTTCGCGACAGTAAGCGATGCACGTCTCCGCTTTTGGTGTGCCTGGCTGGTTAATGAAAACCCGCACCCCTTTCACATCGTCCTGTTTAGACAATAGCTCAACGAGATACTCTTGAGCTGACTCAGTGATGGTAACCATATTTCTCTCTCAATCCTGCAAACAATAAACAAACGCGATATTACGCTTATCTGAACCAAATGGCTCCTTCAATCTATATCAATATATTTTGATATAGATGGCACGCTCTGCTAGAATTCGCGGCCTATACCAAAACGCTACCTCGGAAGTTCATATGCCCCTCGACACTTCGTCCAAGTTACTTTCATCTATTCTTAAACAAAGAATCATGGTGATAGACGGTGCTATGGGAACGATGATTCAGGCCGAGGAGCTTAACGAAGCTACATTTCGCGGTAGCCGGTTCATCGACCATAGCTCAGAGCTGAAAGGCAATAACGACCTCCTCTCGATTACCCAACCCGAAATTATTGCCGCCATTCATCTGGCCTACCTAGAAGCGGGAGCAGAGATCGTATGTACAAACACGTTCAACAGCACCGCGGTAGCACAGGGCGACTACAACCTCTCTATGTTGGCTTCAGAACTGAATGAGGCTGGAGCACGAATCGCCCGCGAAGTCGTAGATCAATATACAGTCGAGCACCCGGGGTCCCAGCTATTCGTAGCCGGGGTACTCGGACCGACACCACGTACGGCGTCTCTTTCACCCGATGTCAATAACCCGGCTATTCGCAATATCGACTTCGACACCCTGGCAGGCGATTACAGGGAGGCGACCCGGGGGTTGATACACGGCGGCGCCGACCTACTAATGATCGAGACTATTTTTGACACCTTGAATGCAAAAGCAGCCATTTTTGCGGTCAAGGAGGTATTTGACGAAATTGGCCGCGAATTGCCAATAGTCATTTCTGTTACTTTCCCCGACATCAGCGGTCGTATTTTATCGGGCCAAAACCCTACGGCTTTCTGGAATTCGATCGCCCATGCAAACCCACTAATTGTGGGTAGTAACTGCGGCCGCCGTATCAAGGAAATCAGACCCTTCGTCGAAGAGCTCGCAGATGCATCCGAGTGCTTTTTCAGCGGTCATTTTAACGCGGGACTGCCGAACGCCTTCGGAGAATACGATGAGCTGCCCGAAGATATGCACGACGACATCAGTGATTTGGCCGAGCGCGGTTACCTGAACCTTGCCGGAGGGTGTTGCGGCACCACCCCCGACCATATCCGAGCCATCGCTGCAGCGGTAAAGGATAAAACCCCTCGAGCGATTCCCACCCACCCGACAGCCTGCCATCTGAGCGGTTTAGAGGCGTTCAAACTTGATGATTCCTCGCTCTTCGTCAATGTAGGAGAGCGTTGCAATGTAACCGGTTCTGCCCACTTTAAGCGATTGATACTGGCAGAGGACTATGACGCCGCATTGGAAATCGCACGTCGCCAGGTAGAGGATGGCGCTCAGATTATCGATATCAATATGGATGAGGGGATGCTCGATTCCGAGGGAGCCATCATTACGTTTTTGAACCTACTGGCGGGGGAACCGGATATTTGCCGGGTTCCCATCATGGTTGACTCATCCAAATGGGAGATCATTGAACAGGGCTTAAAGCGTATACAGGGCAAGTCCGTAGTCAACTCAATCAGTCTGAAGGAAGGTGAAGCCGAGTTCATTGCCAAGGCGACACTGTGCCAACGTTATGGTGCAGCAGTAGTGATTATGGCCTTCGATGAAAACGGACAGGCGGATACGCTACAGAGAAAAACCGATATCTGTACCCGCTCGTACAAAATACTGACAGAGATCGTTGGCTACAATCCTAACGACATTATTTTCGACCCCAATATCTTTGCCATCGCCACCGGCATTGAAGAGCACAATAACTACGCTGTTGATTTTATTCAGGCCACGACCTGGATAAAAGCCAATTTGCCAGGAGCCAAAGTCTCTGGTGGAGTCAGTAACGTATCGTTCTCTTTCCGCGGTAATGACCGGGTGCGAGAGGCAATTCACTCCGTCTTTCTATACCACGCAATCAAGGCGGGCCTGGACATGGGCATCGTGAATGCGGGGCAGCTGGGAGTCTACGACGACCTTCCGGATGATTTACGCAATCGCGTGGAAGACGTCGTGTTGAATCGCCGTGATGACGCAACCGAACGCTTACTGGAATTAGCGGAAGGTTTTCGGGGTGATGGCGCAGCGGCGGCCCGGGAACAAGATTTAAGCTGGCGCGAGCAACCCGTCCAGCAGCGACTCGAATACGCTCTGGTTAAAGGGCTCAACGCCTATATCGTTGAAGATGCAGAAGAGGCTCGCCTGGAGGCGACGCGACCACTGGACGTCATCGAAGGGCCGCTGATGGACGGCATGAATACAGTGGGAGACTTATTTGGATCTGGAAAAATGTTTCTACCACAGGTAGTAAAAAGCGCCCGCGTGATGAAGCAAGCCGTTGCACACCTGCAACCCTTCATTGAGGATGAAAAAGCGGGAGGGAAAAGCAGTAACGGTAAAATATTAATGGCCACCGTTAAGGGCGACGTCCACGACATCGGTAAAAATATCGTCGGCGTGGTGCTGCAGTGCAATAACTTTGAGGTGATAGACCTTGGGGTCATGGTTGCCTGCGATGAAATTCTTAACAAGGCGAGGGAACTGGAAGTCGATATCATCGGGCTCAGTGGGCTCATCACCCCCTCATTGGACGAAATGGCGCACGTCGCTGCGGAAATGCAGCGTCAGGGCTTGAAACTGCCCTTGCTAATTGGGGGTGCAACGACATCCAAAGCGCACACAGCAGTTAAAATTGAACCAAACTTTCATAATGACGTTACTATTTATGTACCAGACGCTTCTCGTAGCGTTTCCATTGCGAGCCAGCTCGCCTCTGCTTCCAAAAAAGAAGGTCTGGTGCAGACCGTCCGGGATGAATATGTAAAGGTCAGGGAGAGGCACGAGAATCGTCGCGCGAAAACTTCCCGGCTGAGTTACCAACAAGCGGTGGAAAACAAGCTACAGATTGCCTGGCAAGACTATCAACCTCCGGTTCCATCGTTTCTGGGCACACGCGTATTTGTTGACTACCCCATTGCAGACTTGATCGACACGATAGACTGGACGCCCTTCTTTATTACTTGGGAGCTGGCTGGCAAGTACCCAAAAATTCTCGAAGACAAAGTGGTCGGCAACGTTGCAACACAGCTTTTTGAAGACGCGCAGGCTTTGCTCAAACGCATTGTCGATGAAGACCTCTTGCAGGCCAAGGCCATCATCGGGTTTTGGCCCGCGTCCTGTGTAGGCAGCGATGATATAGCCTTGTATGAAGATGAATCACGGCAGCAGAAAATTGCCACGCTCCACCACATGCGACAACAGACAGACAAACCCAATGGCGACCCTAATTATTGTCTGGCAGATTTCATAGCACCAGAAGAGAGCGAGATTCCAGATTACGTGGGTGGCTTTGTAGTCAGCGCCGGATTTGGCGTGCGGGCACTCGCCGAGCAATTCGAAGCCGAACACGACGACTACAACTCGATCTTGATCAAGGCCCTGGCGGACCGACTTGCAGAGAGTTTTGCCGAACACATGCATAAACGGGTTCGTAAGGAATTCTGGCCGTACGCGGAAGATGAAACCCTGTCTAATGAGGAGTTGATCAAAGAGCGTTATCGCGGCATCCGTCCTGCACCGGGCTACCCCGCCTGCCCGGACCACACTGAAAAAGCCACTCTGTTCGAACTATTGGATGCAGAGCATTCCGTGGGTGTTACGCTGTCTGAAAGTTATGCTATGTCACCCGCAGCATCCGTGAGCGGCTTTTACTACTCACACCCCGACGCCCGATACTTCGCTGTAGCGAAAATTGGGGAAGACCAAATACAATCTCTTGCCGAACGCAAGAATATGTCTATCGCTACATTGGAACGCTGGCTGTCGCCAAACCTGGCTTATTGAGAATTGATTAATGAAAGACCCACAAGCAAAAGAGTCCGAAGAAGTCGAACCTTCTAAGTGGCAGGTTTTTAGCAGTGTATTTGCCGCTGCCTTCGGCGTCCAGAGCAGTAAAAACAGGGAGAGAGATTTCAAGCAGGGAAGATTTATTTACTACGCGCTCGCTGGTCTACTTTTCACTCTGGTCCTTTTGGTGAGCATATTCACAATTGTGAATGTAGTCTTGGCGGGCACTAGCTAGTCGCTACATGCCACCTAACCAATAAACTACAGTGGCCACTACTATGGCTATAACGGCCAGCGCTGCGACAGCATCAACTTTGCCGTCGCTGGTGTGGAGATCTTCGGATTCACTTGCGGATGTCATTGCGTTGTTCCCTGTTAATTATTGCCGGACAAGTATACCAGCAATTACCCCCGTGGATAGCAACACATATGATCAGAGCTTATATGTTTGGCATCATTTGGCCTAAGCGACCACCCTCAAACACGTTTTAGACTCGACCAATTTCTGCTATCTTAGCCCACCGTAAAAATGCACCCGGCTTTGTCATCTATGTACGTGTACGACCAATACGACCAACGTTTGATCGATGAGCGAGTAGCTCAGTACCGCGACCAGACCAAGCGCTACCTCGCAGGAGAGATCAGCGAAGAGCAGTTTTTGCCGCTGCGCCTGCAGAACGGCCTTTACGTGCAGCGTCTCGCGCCAATGCTGCGTATCGCCGTGCCCTATGGCATGTTGAATACCACGCAGGTTCGCAAACTAGCTCATATCAGCCGACGTTACGACAAGGGCTATGCTCACGTCAGTACGCGACAGAACATTCAGCTGAACTGGCCACTTCTGGAGGAGACACCCGATATTCTCGCAGAACTGGCCGAGGTGGAAATGCACGCCATACAAACCAGCGGCAATTGCATTCGCAATACGACCACTGACCAATATGCGGGAGTCGCCGCCGATGAAACCGACGACCCCCGCCCCTATTGTGAAATTATTCGGCAGTGGTCTACCTTCCATCCCGAATTCGCATTTTTGCCGCGTAAATTTAAAATAGCAGTCTGCGGTTCAAGCTCCGATCGCGCTGCTATTCACAACCACGACATTGGTATAGAACTGATCAGGAACAATGACAACGAATTAGGTTACCGGATACTGGTCGGAGGTGGTTTGGGTCGAACGCCGATGATCGGTGTTGAAATTAACCCATTTCTGGGTAAGGAGCATCTGCTGACTTATCTGGATGCAATTTTGCGGGTTTACAATAAATACGGACGTAGGGACAACAAGTACAAGGCCCGCATAAAGATTTTGGTCAAGGCGATGGGAGCCGAATCATTCCGCGACAAAGTCGAAATTGAATGGGCTGCCAACAAAAATGGGCCCGCCACCCTTACTCAGGAAGAGATAGATCGCTGTAAATTATTTTTTACTCGTCCCACTTACAAAGAATTTGACGCAGCTGAATGTGAGAAATTACTTGCCGAGCAAAGTGAAGGCGACAACCAATTTAAGCGGTGGCTAGAGCATAATACGGTTGCCCACCGGGTAAACGGTTATCGAATTGTAAATCTGTCACTCAAAGCTACCGGCTACGCCCCCGGCGATATCAGCGACAAGCAGCTGGATGCCGTGGCAGACCTTGCCGACACTTATACGCTCGGCGAAATTCGAACAACACACCAACAAAACCTGGTTTTTTCCGACGTCGAACAAGAAAAACTTTACGAACTTTGGAAAAAACTGACTGCTATCGGCCTAGCCACACCTAACATGGGATCTTTGACAGATATTATATGTTGCCCCGGCGGTGACTTTTGCGCGCTGGCCAATGCTAAATCCATTCCAATAGCCGAGGCCATTCAAGCTCGCTTCGCCGACCTCGACTACCTCTACGACCTTGGCCCGCTGGACCTCAACATCTCCGGTTGCATGAATGCCTGTGGACATCACCACATTGGCCACATTGGCATTCTGGGAGTCGATAAAAAGGGAGCCGAATTCTACCAAATCAGTATCGGCGGTAATCAGGGCAAGGACGCGTCATTGGGTAAAATACTGGGCCCATCATTTGCTCAGGAAATTATCCCCGATGTGCTCGAAAAAATCATCGCTACCTACGTAGACTTACGACTACCTGAAGAGATTTTTCTCGAAACTTACCGTCGGGTAGGACTCATACCATTCAAGGAGGCGGTTTATGCAACAGATCATTAGAGATGGCGCAGTAGTCGACGATGCATGGGTTGTAGTCTCTACCCCGGAACAGCTGTCGGCTGCACTGGAAACGACGGCATCAATCTTTCTCACACTAGACATTTGGCAGGAGCATGGGCAGTCCATTGACGCCGAGGTTGAGTTGGGCGTTTTGCTGGAACCGGGGCAGGAACCTGGCCAAATCGCAGAATCGCTGGGCAGGTTCGCTTCGATTGCCGTAAACTTCCCTGTGTTCACAGATGGTCGCGGTTTTTCCTATGCCAGAGAGCTCAGACAGACACACAACTTCCCCGGCGAAATCAGGGCGGTGGGCGCCATGATTCGCGACCAGCTTCACTACCTGACACGCTCGGGATTTAACGCGTTTCAATTTGACACCGACACCGACCTGAATGCTGCGCTGGGCAGCTTTAATGCCTTCACCAACGCATACCAAGCCTGTGCCGATGCGACCGAACCGTTATTTCGTCGACGCTCCCAACTGACCGACACCTAATGGAAACAGCGACACTCACCAATTCCTTTTTCCTGATATTTACCGGCGCCGCCATCCTCGCGTCGCTGGCCCTATTCACCCGTCAGCCTTTAATCATCGCCTATATCGCTTTGGGAGCGTTGCTCGGGCCCTTCGGGTTTGGCCTGGTTACCGATGTTCAGCTACTATCGGATATCTCTAAGGTAGGTATTATATTTCTGTTGTTTTTGCTCGGCCTGGACATGCAGCCCCAGGCGCTTGTTGCCACTCTGCGAAAGGCTACCTTTGTAGCCATAGTCAGCTGCGCCTTGTTTATGGCCATGGGCGTATCTATAGCGTTGCTGTTTGGTTTCGAGCAGTTTGAGTCGGTCATTATTGGCGCAGCCATGATGTTTTCATCCACCATTATCAGTATCAAACTGCTCCCAACCACCGTGTTGCACCATCGACACACAGGTGAACTGATGATTGGCCTGCTGCTGATTCAGGATATGATCGCCATACTGGTGCTGACGCTACTACTCAGTCTGCCCGGAGTCGGCAGCCCCGACAGACCTGCTCTATGGATGGTGTTTGCCGGCCTGCCACTGTTACTGTTAATTGCCGTGGGCATGGTCAAATTTGCCCTGTTACCGCTGATTACCCGCTTCGACCGTTTCCATGAATATATATTTCTCCTAGCCATAGGCTGGTGTTTGGGCATGTCGGAACTGGCACATGTTCTGGGCTTATCCAGTGAGATCGGCGCGTTCATCGCCGGTGTGGCACTCGCGACCAGCCCTATATCCCAGTACATTGCAGTGAACCTGAAACCGCTGCGAGATTTCTTCCTGGTCATGTTTTTCTTCTCTATTGGCGCCCGTTTCGATCTGGGTTTACTGCACGAAGTTATCCTTGCAGCGGTCGTGCTCGCCGCCATCATGCTCGCGATGAAACCCATCATTTTCCGCTTCCTGCTTAAAGAAATGAGTGAGAAAAAGGAACTGGCGTGGGATTTGGGCCTGCGCCTAGGACAGGTCTCCGAGTTCTCTCTTTTAATCGCCTATGTCGCAGCCGCTGGAATGTTGATCAGCGAGCAGGCTTCTTTGCTAATTCAGGCGACCACATTGATCACCTTCGTTATATCGTCCTACATCGTAATATTTACCACCTTCACGCCCATCGCGATATCAGATAAATTGCGTAGGGACTAGGCGGTGGACCCCCTCACACAGGGTGTACTGGGCGCAACGCTGCCACAGGCAATGAGCCCCGGTAAACAATACGTCGCCAGTGCTGGCATGCTGGGATTTTTCGCAGGTATGGCCGCTGATCTCGATGTCCTGATTCGCTCCAACAGCGATCCATTGCTGTTTTTGGAATACCACCGCCAGTTCACCCATTCTCTGATATTCATTCCCATCGGGGGGTATATCTGTGCGCTTATTTTGCACGCGCTGATGGGAAAACGCAGGTACCTGCGTTTTAATCATAGCTGGCTGTTCTGCACCCTGGGTTACGCAACCCACGCCCTGCTCGACGCATGCACAACCTATGGCACCCAGCTGCTGTGGCCTTTTACCGATGCAAGGATCGCCTGGAATATCATTTCCATTATCGACCCCTTATACACCATTCCGCTAACGTTGGGCTTTGTCTTGAGTACTCGGCGTAGGTCGGCCTTCATTGCTCGCTTGGCACTGGCCTGGGCTCTTATCTATCCTCTTATTGGCGTGCTGCAGCGCGAGCGGGCCGAGGCAGCCGGTTGGGAGCTGGCCACCCAGCGCGGCCACATGCCGATGAGTCTGGAAGCCAAGCCGAGCATAGGTAACTTGATCCTGTGGAAGACCGTCTACGCGACTACCGATAAATACTATATCGATGCGGTGAGAGTGGGTATGGGTGTAACAATCTACCAGGGCCAGTCGGTGGCCAAACTCGATATAGCAAGGGATATGCCGTGGCTCAATCCGGAATCGCAGCAAGCGCGCGACCTGGAGCGATTTCGCTGGTTCTCAAATGGCTATATTGCGAAAGATCCGGATCACCCTTATAAAGTTATCGACATCCGTTATTCGATGATTCCCAATGAGATTAAAGCACTGTGGAGCATTGAACTATTCCCGGGCGCCGCGCTGGATAAGCACGCAGATTACCGGACAGAAAGAAACGTCAACGACGGCACACTGAAGACGTTCCTCGATATGCTCTCGCCCTGATAAAAAGGAAAATTTCTATGCTGATGCTATCGACCCCAGACCTGTGCGACAAGCACCCGGAACGGGTCCAGATAATGACACCCATACTGACAAGCTATGGCGGTAGAGATCGTTTTTGTGGAGAAATAGTCACCGTTAAGTGCTTTGAGGATAATTCCAAAGTGAAGCAACTGGCCGCCGAATCTGGCGCAGGCAAGGTGCTGGTTATAGATGGTGGCGGATCGCTACGTCGGGCTTTATTGGGAGATATGATTGCTGCAAATGCAGTTGAGAACGGCTGGCAGGGCATGGTGATCAACGGCTGCGTCCGCGATGTCGAAGTATTAGCCGAATTGGATTTGGGTGTAATGGCCCTGGCAGCCATCCCCATGAAAACCGAAAAAATGAATATCGGCGACATCAATGTCACCGTAAATTTTGGAGGTCTAGAATTTCAACCGGGACATTATATATACGCCGACAGAAACGGCGTGTTGGTATCCCCGTCTGCTCTATAATTTTGTGAGTTTAGGGGACAGTTTACTTAATTAATTTAGGGGACAGTTTACTTAATTATTTGAATTTCTCAGAAGTTGAAATTCAAATAATTAAGTAAACTGTCCCCTAAATTAATTAAGTAAACTGTCCCCTAAACTTTTACAGCGCTGCGTCGAGTTCTGGCAGTGCGTTAAACAGATCAGCTACTAAACCGTAATCGGCCACCTGAAAGATAGGTGCATCTTCGTCTTTGTTAATCGCAACAATGACTTTACTGTCTTTCATGCCAGCAAGGTGTTGTATGGCGCCCGATATACCAACGGCAATATAGAGATCGGGAGCAACAATCTTACCCGTTTGGCCAACCTGCATATCGTTGGGAACAAAGCCTGCGTCTACTGCAGCGCGCGATGCGCCTACAGCTGCGCCGAGCTTATCGGCGATGGACTCAAGCATGGAGAAGTTCTCACCATTTTGCATGCCGCGGCCACCTGAAATGATTATATCTGCTGCCGTCAACTCGGGGCGATCCGACTTGGCCACTTCCTCCCGGACAAAACTTGAGATGCCAGCATCGTGAACCGCATCTACGGCCTCAATGGTTGCACTACCACCGGCCTCAGCTACGCCATCAAAAGCGGTACCACGGACGGTAATCACCTTGATCGCATCACTACTTTGTACAGTTGCGATAACATTGCCAGCATAGATGGGACGCTTGAATGTATCCTCAGATTCCACGGAAGTAATCTCGGAAATCTGCGCGACGTCAAGCAAAGCCGCTACGCGCGGCAGTAGATTCTTCCCATTGGTTGTCGCAGATGCCAATATATGGCTGTAGTCTTTACCGAGCTCAGCTACCAACAAACTGCAGTTTTCTGCTAGTTGGTGGCCGTATACTGCGTTATCGGCAACCAATACCTTGTCAACTCCAACGGCTGCTGCGGCCTGCTCAGCTGCGGCACTGCAGTTTTCGCCAGCGACTAACACCACAACGTCTCCACCAATTTTCAGGGCAGCTGCGATGGTGTTATGCGTTGCCGGTTTGAGAGTGGCGTTATCGTGTTCTGCTATTACCAGGATGCTCATGAGATCACCTTTGCTTCATTTCTCAGCTTATCGACGAGTTGTTCTACGGATTCAACAATAATGCCAGCCTTGCGCTCTGCAGGCGGCTCAACCTTAACCGTGGTCAGACGTGGCGTTATGTCCACACCCAGTTCCTCTGGAGTCATAACATCCATCTGTTTCTTTTTCGCCTTCATGATGTTGGGCAGCGAAGCGTAACGTGGCTCGTTCAGCCGGAGATCAGTGGTGACAATGGCTGGCATCGACAGCTTAACCGTCTGCATTCCACCGTCAATTTCGCGAGTAACGTGCGCGTAGCCGTCTTCGATGACCACTTCGGATGCGAATGTACCCTGAGGTAATCCAGCCAATGCAGCCAACATTTGACCCGTCTGGTTATTGTCGCTATCGATGGACTGCTTGCCCAGAATAACGAGATCGGGGGACTCTTTGTCCAGTACGGCTTTCAGCAGTTTCGCGATCGCCAGCGGTTGCAGAATTGCGTCGGTTTCAATATGAATACCGCGGTCTGCGCCTAGGGCCAGCGAAGTGCGGATTTGCTCCTGGCAGGACTTGTTACCAACTGAAACAACGATAACCTCTTCCATCACACCCTTCTCACGCAGCCGCACTGCCTCTTCTATGGCGATTTCGCAAAATGGGTTGATTGCCATCTTTACGTTGTTGAGATCTACGTCGGAGCCGTCGGCTTTCGCCCGCACCTTGACGTTGGCGTCCGCGACGCGCTTAACAGGGACCAGAACTTTCATAGCTTCTCCAGTGTCAGATTACTTGGGGTTTGGAGCGCACGGTACGTTATAACCTATCGTGCGGCAGTTCGAAAAAGGCGGGTATATTGACCTTTAAGGCAGCTCAGGTCAAGATCAATAAAGGCCTCGCAGGCTGCCCGATTACGACAGGAAAATAGCTGTTATTCGTGGCCTTTATGGTGTTTCCGGCACTGAAATACTATAATTCTCGGCCTTCACAATGGCTATCTAGGCCACACCTCACCCAAACGGCACGACGCGGAGATTCGCAGTGGACAATTCTGAAGAAAATTTAATGGAACGAGAGGCAATGGAATTCGATGTTGTCATCGTTGGCGCGGGCCCAGCCGGGTTGGCCGCAGCGTGCCGATTACGTCAATTGAGTGAGGAAAGCGGTAAAGATGTGAGCGTTTGCGTGGTAGAGAAGGGTTCCGAGGTCGGAGCCCACATACTCTCTGGTGCGGTACTTGAACCCACGGCGATGAACGAACTCTTCCCAGACTGGAAAGAGCGAGGGGCACCGTTGAACACCGAGGTAAAACGCGACACTTTCTTCTTTTATACCAGCCAAAGCAAAGCGATCAAGCTACCAAACTGGATGATACCCAAACCAACCCACAACGAAGGTAACTATGTGGTGAGCATGGGTAACGTCTGCCGCTGGCTGGCAGAACAGGCCGAGGACATGGGAGCAGAGATATACCCAGGTTTTGCCGCTGCAGAGGTTTTGTACCACGACGATGGCCGAGTAAAGGGCATCGCCACCGGCGACATGGGCATTGGCCTGGATGGCAGTCAGAAAGACAGCTACATGCGCGGCATGGAACTCCACGCAAAGTACACCTTGTTTTCTGAAGGTTGCCGTGGGCACCTTGGCAAGCAGCTTATCGAACGCTTTGGGCTGGATGCCGATAGCGACACTCAGCATTACGGCATCGGCCTTAAAGAAATTTGGGAAGTACCAGCAGAGCAGCACGAACAAGGCTTGGTGGTACACGGCCTCGGCTGGCCTCTGAGCGAAAGTGGGTCCAGTGGCGGTGCATTCCTTTACCATACAGACGACAACCAGGTCGTCGTAGGTCTGATTGCAGACCTAAACTACAGCAACACCCATATGAGCCCCTTCGAGGAGCTTCAGCGTTTTAAGCTACACCCCGAGACCAGCAAGTATCTCACCGGTGGCACTCGATTGGGTTACGGGGCGAGAGCCATTACCAAGGGTGGGCTGAATTCACTGGTGAAAATGCACTTCCCTGGGGGACTGCTTATCGGTTGTGACGCCGGAACGTTGAACGCAGTAAAAATCAAGGGCAACCATACAGCCATGAAGTCTGGCATGGTGGCAGCAGAAACGGTGCATCATGCGCTGACGGCAAACGATAAATCCGGTGAAGAACTAACCGAGTACACCAACAACTTCGAACAGAGCTGGGCGTATAAAGAGCTGCGCAGCAGCCGAAACTTCTCTGGCTATATGCATACGTTCGGCACCCTTATAGGTGCTGCATTCGTCTGGGTTGAGCAAAACATTTTCCAGGGCAAAGTGCCCTTTACCCTGCACGATCTGAAACCCGATCACGCTCAGCTCAAACCCGCTGCACAATGCAAAAAAATTGCGTATCCAAAACCCGATGGCAAGCTCACTTTTGATCGATTGTCATCGGTGTTCTTGTCTAATACCAACCACGAAGAAGATCAACCCTGCCACCTGACGTTGAAAGATCCCGACATCCCCATCGGTCACAACTTACCCATCTTTGACGAACCCGCCCAGCGCTATTGTCCTGCCGGGGTATACGAAATTATCGAAGAGGAAACCGGGCCGAGGTTCCAGATAAACGCGCAGAACTGCGTGCACTGCAAGACATGCGACATCAAGGACCCCAGCCAGAACATTGTATGGGTGACACCAGAGGGCTTGGGTGGGCCCAATTACCCCAATATGTGATGAGTCAACATCTATAGGGGGTATGGTGGATTTTTAGTGCTGAGTAAGCCAGAAGTACGCAGTACAAAATGAAACTGAGCTGTTCATTTCAGCATATTTGGCGTCCACCTGCCCTGCTATGACCATCGAACAGCCCCAACATTCATAATGCTGGGGGCGCGTGCTCAAGTCACACTCTAGCCACCACTATTCAAGGGTTAGCAGGT
>JBLHKV010000079.1:0-14162 GCA_047618115.1 Halieaceae bacterium
ATCCAGGTACTGATGGTCATCGAGACGATGTACTGGTTTTACAACCCCCTCATTCGTCACGTATCGTAATTTCTGACAATATAGCAACAAGCACCAGGAGATAGACATGGGTATTTTTTCCCGCATGACCGACATCATCAATTCTAATATCACCGCGTTACTGGACCAGGCGGAGGATCCTAAAAAGATGATCCGCCTGATAATTCAGGAAATGGAGGACACCCTCGTCGAGGTACGCTCTTCCTCTGCCCGGGTCATTGCCGATCGCAAGGCCGCGACTCGTCGCTTGGACGTGGTCCGCGCTGAGGCTACCGAATGGGAGGACAAGGCAAAGCTTGCCATTTCCAAAGGCAGGGAAGATCTTGCCAAGGCAGCGCTGTTGGAAAAGCGCGCGCTGGAAGAGGAAGTCGACATTGTCGAGTCTGAGCTTCAGGCCCTGGATGACCACGTACACCAGTTGAACACCGAGGTGGCGCAGTTGCAGCAGAAGCTGACCGAAGCCAAGGCCAAGCAGAAGGCCATGATGATGCGTACCCAGACCGTAGAGTCGCGTATCAAGGTAAAGCGTCAGATTCAACGCGAGGCCGTAGATAATGCTTTTCAGCGTTTTGAGCATTTTGAACGCAAGATGGATAACCTCGAAAGTCAGGTTGAATCCATGGACTTGGGCCGTAATAACAAAGGCGGGCTCGCGAGCGAAATAGATGGACTAGTCGAGGACGAACGGCTGACAGAGGAAATTGAACGCTTGAAAGCCGAAATGGGCACGGGAAAAACCGTCGCATAACGATCGATGCGGGGCTCGTCCCCGCCTCTGATTTGCTACAATAGTTTGGTTCGTAACTTGAGCATATAGGACCCTGGAAAATGTCTGAATTTATGTTTGTACCGACAATTTTGTTTCTGACAGTTGTCGCGCCGATTTGGCTAGTCCTGCACTATCGCAGCTTGAAAAGTTCCTCTCGTGGTTTAAATGAGAATGATCGAGAAGAGGTAGAAAGCATGCTGGCCACCGTGGATAAGCTAATTGATCGTATTGAAGTTCTGGAGTCTATTATCGAGCCAGAACAACGTGGGCGACCCGCTGCCAGCGCTCGCCGTCAGGAGGATAAGCGAGATGACTAAGAGAAGGAGACGTAGGCATAGCCGCTACCGCTACACGAAGATGCGTCAGCGTGCTCGCGCAGGATGGGATGTGAACTTATATCGAAATGTCCGCGAGAAAAAAATAGCGGGCGTGTGTGCAGGAATCGCAGATCACTTCGATGTTGCCCACTGGTTCATTCGGATAGCGTTTGTGTGCGCGCTGTTGTTTACCGGTACCTTAGCGGTATTCGCATACATCGCCGGTTGGTGCCTCATGGCACCCCAGCGCCCCGATTACGAAGAAGAGGTGGAAGAGATTGTGGAATACGATGATCGCCGCCACGAGTACAAGCCGCGCAAGATGTTCAAGTATTCGGAAAGTGTCGATACCCGGATGCAACGGGCCAAAGAGCGGCTCGATGCAGCCGTACGTCGCGTTGAAGGAATGGAATCCTACGTTACCTCGCGTCAGTACGAACTCAATAAAGAGTTCGCAAAAATAGCGGACTGACGGCCAAGTTATTTACGGTCACTTACACGGTGAGATTCGGTGCTTAGTTCCAGGGACTGGACGAGAGATTGCTTTCCGGTCGCTCCACGTGATTCGCTTTGCGGAAAGCAACCTCCCACCCAGCCCCCTTGCCCGCAGTAAGGTCGATATGGGCACAGCACAAGGGCTCGGGCTGACATGGGTTTTTCACCAAGCGAATCACGTGGAGCGACTGAAAAGCCTATGCCCATCAGAGCCCGGTTACAGGCACAGGGTCTCCCTTCAATTCTGGACTAATTAACGGTGATGGGCGTTAGATCAGCACTCAGAGAATCGCGGATCGCGGTTGCCACGTTGGGAATCGACAGCTGGTAAGCCGGGTGATCGATGCCGGCGGCTAAATTGGCGCCGTTGGTCATCGCGGCGACCATCACGGGAGTCAGCTCGAAGCGCAGGAAGTGTACGGATGAGGTTTTTTCCTCTGTCTCACGCGCCAGGTCTTCGTCGGCGAAGGGGTGGATACGCTCACAATCTTCCACCTGCAGCCATACCTTGTGCTCAACTCCTATTAGTTGGCCCAGGCGCGCTGCCCTCTCTTCCGGATTATCGTATTCGAGCATGAAGGTGGCTTTCCAATTGCTGCCATCTGGAATCAGCGGGTTGTAGGCATCGAGTTCTTCCTGGATACCGTCTGCCTCAAAGACTTTTTCTATGCGCAGCATTTCCTGAACCTGGTAGCGAATGGTTAGCAGGTCTTCGAAATACAAGCGCGCGTTTTCACCCAACGCCAGCTGACGGGATTTTTTGTGCGCCATGACCTCTGTTCTAAAGCTGAGGCGCCGCTCGGCGTATTCTTCCAAAGACCAAAGGTCGTTTCTGCTTAGTTGCTGTGTTCTCATCAATTCAGTCCGTAGGCTAATCTTAAAAGCGTCATGGGGTGGCTGGCCGTATCAACCGACTCGGCCAGGTTTCCGATATGGGTAGCTGCCATTGGGCAGTCGCTGGCGAAGTGGTCGGCATTGAGCTTGTCAATTTTGCGCACTACCGGCCGAGCAATTTTCACTGCTTTGTCGTAGGTTTCCACCTTCACCGCATAGGTACCATCGTGGCCAGAGCAGCGCTCCTGCGGATGCACTTTGGTATCGGGAATAAGGTTTAAGACGTCGCGGGTTTTCAGGCCAATGTTTTGAACACGCAAGTGGCAGGCCACCTGGTAGGCAATATCTCCCATGGCCCGGGTAAAGTTGGTATTCAGGGCGCCTGATTTGTGCCGGATCCAGAGGTACTCGAAGGGGTCAAAAAACGCTTTCTGCACTTTTAGAACGTCTTCATCATCTGGAAACATAAGCGGTAATTCCTGCTTGTACATGAGTACGCAGGAGGGAATAGGGGCAATCAGGTCGTAGCCCTCATCGACCAGTTTTGCGAGAACCGGAATATTTATTTCCTTCAGCCTGGCAACCGAATCCAGATCGCCCAACTCTAATTTCGGCATGCCACAGCACTTTTCTGACGGTACCAGTTCGATGGCGATAGCGTTGTGCTGAAATACTTTGAAAAAATCTTCGCCGAGGTGTGGGCTATTGTAATTACCGTAACAGGTAGCATAGAGCGCAACCTTCCCGGTGGTATTGCCCGTCTTATTGCTCAAGGGTGTCGGGTGTAGCTCTTTTTCCATGCCACGCACGCGATGGCGTAACGTTTTACTGTGGTACTGCGGCAGTGGTGCCTTGTGGTGTACACCGAATCCGCTCTCCAGCGCCTTGCGAAAGGCCGGGGTTTTGTTGAGCGTGTTTACAGTGACATCAATGAGCGGAATGGATACAGCTTTGGCTACGGCATCGGTACTGGACAGAACTTTATTGCGTAGGCTGGTGCCGTTTTCTCGAAATGCTACAGCTTTGGCCCGCAACATCAGGTGCGGGAAATCCACGTTCCATTCGTGCGGCGGCACGTAGGGGCATTTGGACATGTAGCACATATCGCACAGGTAACACTGATCTACAACCTTGGTGTAGTCGGCTCGGGGAATGCCATCGACTTCCAGCGTGGGCGATTCGTCGACTAAATCGAACAATGTTGGAAAGGCGTCGCACAAGCTGACACAGCGCCGACAACCGTGGCAGATGTCGAAGACGCGTTCGAGCTCATTTTCAAGGTTATCGCGGTCCCAGAAGGATTCGCTTTTCCAATCTATCGGGTGCCGGGTTGGTGCCTCAAGGCTGCCTTCGCGCGTCGCCATGTGGATGCTCTCGATCTATTCGATCTGTTTAAATAAGGGGGATAGGGCGGGCCTGTGCAGGCCCGCCCCGGAGACGAGCTAGTCGTCCAGAGTGTCCAGCGCCTTCTGAAAACGGTTGGCGTGGCTACGCTCTGCCTTGGCCAATGTTTCCATCCAGTCCGCGATTTCATCGAACTCTTCTTCGCGTGCGGTTTTTGCCATACCCGGGTACATATCGGTGTACTCGTGGGTTTCTCCGGCGATGGCAGCTTTCAGGTTATCGGCGGTTGGGCCGATTGGAAGACCTGTTGCTGGGTCGCCCGTCTCTTCGAGATACTCAAGATGACCGTGGGCGTGTCCGGTTTCGCCTTCTGCTGTTGAGCGAAAAACGGCGGCGACATCGTTGTAACCTTCGACGTCTGCTTTGGCGGCGAAGTAGAGATAACGGCGGTTGGCCTGAGATTCGCCGGCAAACGCGGCTTTCAGGTTTTCTTCTGTTTGACTACCTTTTAATGACATTGGAGACTCCTGGTAACAACTTCACTAGTGGGGTCGGGGATGTCCCCTGGGTCCTATAGACTTGTAGTTAGAGTAGACCCTCCGTTAGAATCTGTATAGCGAATATTATTGGTATCTTTGATCGATTTTTCCGATGGCTAGACAACCCACACTGAAACAACTGAAATATCTTAGCGCCGTTGCAGAACACGCGCATTTTGGCAATGCCGCTCGGGCGTGTCACGTCTCTCAGTCCACCTTGAGTGCGGGTATACAGGAGTTGGAAGATGCTCTGGGCGCCGCTTTGGTTGAGCGCAATAATAAGCGGGTGATACTGACACAACTCGGTCAGGAGGTGGTACAGCGCAGCCGCGCCATTTTAATAGACGTAGAGGACTTGGTAGCGGTATGCGACGCCTCTGCAGAGCCATTCAGCGGTAAAATGCGCCTCGGCGTTATTCCAACCATCGCGCCTTTTATTCTTCCTGGACTGCTTAAGAAATTACGCAGCAAGCACCCTGCGTTTCAGCTATTTATCCGCGAGGATCTCAGTCATCACCTGGTTGATGCGCTGCACCGCGGCGAACTCGATGTGCTACTGCTCGCATTACCCTATCCTGCGGACAACGTTGAGACGCTGGCGCTGTTCCAGGATGATTTTCTGCTGGCCTTTCCCTCCGGTCACCCATTGGGCCGCGGCCCGCAACTGCTAACCTCGCAGCTCAAGGATCAGGAATTGCTACTGTTGGAGGATGGTCACTGCTTGCGCGATCATGCTCTGGACGCGTGCAAGTTAAAGGATTCCGATGTGTCAGTGCCCTATCAGGCAACCAGTTTGAATACTATCGTACAGATGGTGGCGAACGGTATCGGTATAACCCTGCTACCTGCCATG
This sequence comes from Halieaceae bacterium, assembly GCA_047618115.1. GTDB lineage: Bacteria > Pseudomonadota > Gammaproteobacteria > Pseudomonadales > Halieaceae > CALJGI01. The sequence goes on from JBLHKV010000079.1 coordinate 5,191, forward strand.
GCTATGGATGCACGTATTTTGATAGGTACGGATGTGAAGACGCGGGCTTTTTCCGAAGCGGGTATATCGCGTACTATTGGTTTAATGTGGCGAAAGAAAACTCCAAGAAGAACCGAGTTTCAGCTACTTGGCGATTTTCTTTTGGATACCCCGACATAAATAATTATGGGGACAGTTTACTTAATTAATTAAGTAAACTGTCCCCATAATTATTAGCTCTTAAAGGTGTGATATGGGCAGATTAGTAAAAACCAAATCTTTCACCGCAGATGATTACGCGGGGTTTTCACAACGGATTAACGATCAGTTGGAGCAGTTACGGTTGTTGCTGGAAAACCCGGAGTTTGGTCTGGGTGAGGCCTCATTTGGCGCCGAGTTGGAAATGTATCTCGTCGATGAGAACTTTTTACCCCACGCGGTCAACGAACAGTTGATGGCCTTGGCTAACGACCCCCAGCTGACTTACGAGCTCAATCGCTACAATCTCGAATTCAATATGACCCCTGTGATGGCCAAAGGTACGCCCTTTCGAGCGATGGAAGAGGAGCTGCGAAATTTTCTGAATGGGCTGCAGGCCAAAGCGCAGACAATTGGTACGCAAATTATTCCCATCGGTATTTTACCCACGCTGCGGAATATTCATCTCAACGATAATTACATGACCGACCTGCCGCGCTACCATATGTTGAAAGAGGGGCTGTGTCGCATGCGGGGTCAGTCTTTTAATATCGATATCAATGGCAAGGATCCCCTTTCTATATACGGCGACGGCGTTACCATCGAGGGTGCAAATACTTCATTCCAGGTCCACTTCAGGGTGCCGCCGGATGATTTTGCCGATTGCTTCAATGCGGCACAGTTAACGACCCCGCTGGTGCTGGCGCTGAGTGCCAATTCGCCATTTTTGTCTGGACATCGACTCTGGCAGGAAACCCGTATTGCACTATTTAAGCAGTCAATCGACGCACGTGTAAGAGAGCACCCGGACTGGGGTCAGCCGGCGCGAGTGACCTTCGGCAACGGCTGGGTGCGGCGCGGTGCCTGGGAGTTGTTTGCGGAAAACGTGGCGCTTTACCAACCCCTGATTCCGGACTGTGCCGATCTGGACGGTATAAAGGAGGGTGAACTTCCCGACCTCAATTTACATCACGGTACGATTTGGCCCTGGAATCGAGCGGTATACAGCCATCTGGATGGTGGCCATCTACGTATTGAATACCGCGCTATGCCGGCCGGACCTACGGTGGTCGATATGATCGCCAATGCTGCGCTCGCAATAGGTTGGTCGATGGGTATGAAGGAAAGTGTAGAGCGCTATACAGCTCGGTTACCCTTCGGCTTTGCCGAATATAATTTTTACCGCGCGGCGCAATTTGGTTTGGATGCCAAGATAATTTGGCCGCATAAAAATGGCGGCGGATTGGTAGAGCGGCCTATAGTCGATGTGATCCAGGACCTGTTACCACGAGCAAGAGAGGGCCTGGTCATGCTGGGAATAGACGAAGCGGAGATCGCCAGAGTATGGAAGATTGTCGAAGATCGATTTTCCAGCAGGCAAACAGGGGCGAGTTGGCAGTTGCACCAATTTGAGGCCATGCGTGAGAACCATAGTATCGAAGAGTCCAGCGAGCTGATGCTCAAAGACTATATTGCTAACCTGATGGAGGGTACACCCGTTGCCCAATGGCCGAGGGCTGGGAATGCCTGACTCCGGCGTGTTACACCTATGGAAGAACCCTCAACCAGAAGACATATATCCGCATGTAAATGACTTTTTAAAGGCCCTGCCTGGCCCTACTGTTATCGAAATCGATGGTCTGGACTCCACCCGTTCGCGGGCGTTGGTGACTTTGTTGCACGGCAACGAGCCCTCTGGGCTGGACGCTGTTCATCAGTTATTACTCAAAGGCATGACACCAGCAGTTAATGTTAGTGTGGTGTTGGGGTCTGTGCACGCGGCTGTTGCCGCCCCCTTGCTCTATCACCGCATGCTACCTGGCGATCGCGATCTCAATCGCTGTTTCAGGCCGCCCTATCTTGATGGTCAGGGGATTCTCGCAGCGGCCATTGGTGAGTATTTACTCGAGCTTGGTCCAGAGGCCATTGTTGATTTGCATAACACGTCGGGGTCGAGTCCGGCTTTCGGCGTTACTGTCGAAGACACCGACGAGGTAAAGGCGATAACTGGCCTCTTTGTAGATCGACTCATAGTGACTGAGCTGCGGCTTGGCTCGTTGATGGAACAAGATTTTGGCGCGCCGGTCGTAACGATCGAGGCTGGCGGCGGCGCCGATGAAGCAGCACAGGGCATAGCGCTGGCAGGTGTCGGGCGCTACTTTTCTCAAGTTGATCTATGGTCGGAGGTTTGCGAAGTCCAGGTGATCAGAAATTCTCGGCGCCTGGAGCTGGTGCCGCACTCGCGTATCGAATACGCGCACAAAGTTCTGCACGACCGCGACGTGACCCTCAGGGCCGACATTGATGACTTCAATTACAAGCTGGCGCCACGCGGTGAAGCGCTGGGTTGGCTGGGGGAGGAGGGCTTTGGTCACCTGAAGGTAGGCGGTGAACCCGGGAGCGCACAGGTCGAGGAATTTTTTTTGGAAAGTGAAGGCAAATTATGCCCTCGGGCCGATATGCAGATATTTATGGCCACCACGCGCGCTGATATCGCGGTATCCGACTGCCTGTTTTACTTTGTGATGACAGACTAATGAGCGAGAACAGCTGATGTTGCATCGAATCTGGCTTTCATTTTTCCTGATGGCCGGGCTAAGTGCCCTTTATCAGTGGCTCGCTGTTGGCGACTCTGAAGTTTTCCAACGGATTATTACAGCCTGCTTCGACATGGCAGCGCTTAGCGTCGAGCTGGCGCTGGGGCTGATTGGTCTGATGAGTTTGTGGCTGGGACTGATGGCCGTAGGCCAGGCAGCCGGGCTGATCGATAAACTGGCTCAACTACTGGCGCCGTTGTTTGCGCGATTGATGCCCGAGGTGCCGCGGGGTCATCCTGCTATCTCCTCTATCACCCTGAATTTGTCCGCCAATGTACTAGGCCTGGATAACGCCGCGACACCGCTAGGTTTGAAGGCGATGAAAGACCTGCAAACGCTGAACCCAACACCCGATACCGCCAGCAATGCCCAGATCCTCTTTCTGGTACTAAACACCTCGTCGGTCACCTTGTTCCCGATGACCGTTTTGCTTTATAGAGCTCAGTTGGGCGCGCCTGATCCGGCCGCGGTATTTTTGCCCATCTTGCTGGCCACGAGTTGCTCGACGTTGGTGGGGCTGCTGGTGACGGCTCGCGTACAACGGCTGCGTCTTATCGATACCGTGGTATTAAGTTACTTCGCATTGATTGCCGCTAGCTTGTTGGCGCTTGTCGCCTACCTGGGCACGTTGACTGCGGCGGAACTCACGCGGCAGTCCAGTCTTATCGGCAACCTCCTGATTTTTGGCCTGATCCTCGGTTTTCTCGGTATTGCTCACCGCCGCGAGGTCAATGTTTACGAGTGCTTTATTGAAGGCGCTAAACAGGGCTTCAAGATCGCGATAGACATCATTCCTTTCCTGCTCGCGATGCTGGTTGCCATTGGCGTATTTCGGGCGAGTGGGGCTCTTGATCTGATAATGGATGCAGTCAGGGTACTGGTCGGATTTTTTGGCAGCGATACACGTTGGGTAGACGTGCTACCCACGGCTCTTATGAAACCCCTGAGTGGTTCTGGTTCTCGTGCCATGATGGTGGAAACCATGAACACCCACGGCGTCGATTCATTTCAGGGGCTGTTGGCGGCCACCATCCAGGGTTCAACTGAAACCACCTTCTACGTGCTGGCCGTATATTTTGGATCCGTCGGCATTCGCCACGGGCGACATGCACTCGCCTGTGGCCTGGCCGCTGATGGCGCTGGAATCACCGCGGCCATTCTTCTGGCCTATTGGTTCTACGGCTAATTTTTTTGTAGGGCGGGAGGCCGCCCCGCCGATTCATTCGGCCAGCTGCTCCAGTTTCGCAGCGATAAGCGGCAACCGGTCGTTACCGAAATACATATCTTCGTCATTAATGTAGATGGTCGGCGAGCCATAGCCACCCCGGGTAATTAATTCATCGGTGTTGTCGCGCAAGTGATCCTTGCAGGATTGTTCGGCGATACTTGAGAAAAACTCTTCGGTATTCATACCCACTGAAATGACGATGCGGGCTAGTACTTCATCTTCAGAAATATTTTCCTGCAGACCCCAATACGCCTCGAATACGGCTTTGGCGTAGGGGATCATCAGCTCATGAGATTCTGCATGCAGGCAGCCGCGCATTGCCTTGACGCTATTGACCGGGTGGAAGGCCGGCCATTGGATTGTGATGTTCTCGTAATTGGCCCAATCGTTGAGGTCTTTCAGGTAGTGGTTTACGCGTCTTTCGTTCTTGAACATTGCCTCACGCGCGCTGTACAAACCCTGGTTGACCTCATTGAAAATACCGCCGACCAGAATGGGTCGCCAGATGATATCGACGCCGTACTTTTCGCAAATAGGTTGAATGCCGGTGAAGCCCAGGTAAGTCCACGGACTCGAACAATCGAAAAAAAATTCCAGTTTTGTCATCGTCAATTCCTCTTCTTTACGCTGAATTTAGTATAGCCCACATTAAACTATGTTAATTAATTCATAGTTGTATTCATTCATCTTGACTCCATATTAGAGGAAGAGGATGATCGCATCGTCAGCAAACTATTGTGTAAGAAAGAACTGTGAACCATGAAACCGATCACTCTAATCAATGCGCCAACGGCGAAGCAACGCGGATGTATTTCCGTTGTGCTGACGCACGCGTAGGAGTGATTCCGGAAAGCAGTTAGTTTTTAAAAGAACTTAAAAAAAGCCTCCGAGAATCCAGATTCCGGGGGCTTTTTTCATTCTAGCCTCTTAATCAGGATACTCGGGCAGGATTGGTGAGTACCGTGAACAGGGCAGTCAAAGCAAACATATACAAAACCTATACGATGGGTTTCTTCGCCGCATTTATGGTGGTGGTGCCCGTCTTCGTCCCGCTTTTGCAAGGCTATGGCTTGTCTATGGCTCAGGTAATGCAAACCCAGGCGATGTTCGCGCTCACCGTTGCCATCTGCGAAGTACCCTCGGGCTACATCGCCGATATGTGGGGACGCAAAAACACTATCGTCCTTGGCGAATTTCTCAATGCAATTGGCTTTGGGATGCTCTGGTGGGCAGACAGCTTTAACGAATTTCTGCTTTACGAGATGATTCTCGGCGTTGGCATGAGCATGACTTCCGGTGCAGACCTGGCCCTGTTGTACGACAGCGAGGCCTGGCTGAAGGAGCAGGGTGAGCAAGCACCGGGACCGAGTCGTTCATTGAGTAGATTGATATCCATCGAAGCCGGAGCGGCTGGTATCGCCGGTATTTGCGCCGGGGTAATGCTGAACTGGTCTATGAACTTGGTGGTTATGGTGCAGAGTGTCAGCGGTGTATTTCCATTTTTGATCGCGTTGACGTTGGTTGAACCCCCCCGCAAGAAAATCACCGGTAGCCATCGCGAGCATGCTGGAAAGATATTTTCGTTACTGCTGTTTGGTAAGCCGGTGGTGTTGTGGACGGCCATCTCAATTATCGCCTTTGGCTTGATGAGCATGTACGCCTTTTGGCTTTACCAGAAGTACTGGGAGTTTCAGCAAATTCCACTGGCGATGTTTGGCTACATCTGGGCGGGCTTTGCGCTGGTCGTGAGCGTTAGTGCGCGTTACGCCGGGGTAGTTGAGCAGAAAATGGGCACACGCGGTATGTTGTTAATGCTGGCAGTGTTACCCATTGTTGGGTTTGCCGGCATGGCGGTTTTTGCTGGATGGCTGGGAGTACTGTTCGGGCTGGCAATTCAGGTTGCCCGCGGCTTGAGCGTTACCACTTTCTACGACGCATTAAACAGTCGAGTAGACAGCAATTACCGCGCAACGATGAACTCGTTGGTAAGCCTGGGGATTCGCGGATCATTCATCATGACCGGCCCCGCGTTGGGATACCTTATCGACGCGCAGGGAATACGTTTTTCCATGATGTCGATGGCGGTAATCAGTGCGCCGATATTGATTTTGGTGGTGTTCCCACTGCTCTCGCGGATACGGCGTGAGCGGCGTAATACCAGAGCCGAGGCTAATGCTTTAGTAGATGGGCCCCTGAAAATTCCAGGCGACTCGCCTTTCACCAGTAGCTAGGACTGGTAGTTAGTTTCAAACCTGTTTACAGGTCTTTTTGCCCGGCCCCTGTCTCTTTTGGCAGGTCAGGTCGGGCTTTTTTCAATCAAACAGCTTCGCTACCAACGTAGTAACCGCATTTTCCACACGCAAAATTCGGTCCCCAAGATGTATGCCACGACAACCCGCCGCCATCATCATATCGACCTCGTAGGGTATAAATCCCCCTTCGGGGCCGACCACCAATACCGTACTTTCCACCAGGCCATGCGGGCAGTGTTCGCCGAGCCCGGGGTGCGCGAGTAGGGCGGTTTTCCCCGTGGCGATTGCAGGGAACTCGTCTTCGATAAAGGGTTTGAAGCGCTTTGCTATGTGCAGGATTGGCAAAACTGTATCGCGAGACTGTTCAAGACCTTGCCGGAAATAACGGTAAGCGGAATCTGAAGAGAGGACGGGTGACTGCCAAAAGCTCTTCTCAACCCGACTGGCGTTTATCAATATCAGCTCTGCAACGCCCAATTCGGCGACGCTGCGTAGAATGCGGCGCAACATCTTCGGCCGCGGTAAAGCCAGTATCAGTGTCAGTGGAAGTTTCGGTGGCGGGGGTGTATCCAGGTTAACGTCGAGGCTCAATGATTCATCTGTAAAGGAGGTTATGGTAGCGACACCACACAAGCCATTGAGCTCTCCAATCCGAAGCGAGTCTCCAACAGTGGCCCTATGCACATCGCGGATATGTTCAAAGCGATAGTCGCTCAGTTCAAGCGTTCGGTTCTTGAGTTCGTGAGACTCAAAGAGAACCAGGTTCACTCAGCGCTGGCCCAAAGGTCGTACTCGTCAGCGTGCTCTACCTTAACCTGCAACATATCACCTGGACTGAGATCCAGATTGCCATTCAAATAGACCTTGCCGTCGATTTCTGGCGCATCGGCCCAACTACGGGCAATGGCGCCCTCGTCGTCAACTTCATCGACGAGTACTTCAATGGTCGAGCCGATCTTGTTGCGCAACTTCTCCGTACTGATGAGCTGTTGCGTTTCCATGAAGCGCTCCCAGCGTTCCTGCTTCACCTCTTCGGGCACGTGATTGTCGATGGCATTGGCCGCTGCGCCATCAACCGGTGAATACTGAAAGCAGCCAACTCGATCTAGCTGAGCTTCTTGTAGGAAGCTGAGTAGCTCTTCAAACTGGGCATCGGTTTCGCCGGGAAAGCCAACAATGAATGTACTGCGCAGCGTAATATCCGGGCAAATGTCGCGCCAGTGAAGAATACGGTTGAGCGTTTTCTCGGTGGCAGCAGGCCGCCGCATGGCTTTGAGGATATCCAGATTCGCGTGCTGAAAAGGAATATCCAGATAGGGCAGTATTTTGCCATCTGCCATCAGCGGAATAATCTTGTCGACGTGAGGGTAGGGGTACACGTAATGGAGTCGAACCCAAACACCCAGTTCCGCCAATGTTTCGCACAGTTGCTGCATATGCGTTTTGATAGGTCGACCCTGCCAAAACCCCGTGCGGAACTTGGTATCTATGCCATAGGCGCTGGTATCCTGGGAGATAACGAGCAATTCGCGCACGCCTGACTTAACCAAAGCCTCTGCTTCATCCATGACATCCCCAATAGGACGGCTTACCAAGTCGCCGCGGAGCGAGGGAATTATACAAAAACTACAGCGGTGGTTACACCCTTCAGAAATTTTCAAATAGGCGTAGTGCCTGGGAGTCAGCTTAATGCCCTGTGGTGGCACCAGGTCGATAAGTGGATCATGCACCGCAGTGGACGGCGCAAACTGGTGTACCGCACCGACAACCTCCTCATAGGCATGTGGGCCCGATACTGCAAGGACGTCCGGGTGCGCGCGAGTGATGTCTTCGGCATTCTTACCCATGCAACCGGTAACAATGACCCGGCCGTTTTCCTTGAGTGCCTCACCGATGGCATCCAGCGATTCCTGCTTGGCGCTGTCGATAAAGCCGCAGGTGTTAACTACCACAACGTCTGCACCCTCATAATCGGGAACAATGTCGTAGCCGTCCATTTTCAATTGGGTCAGAATGCGCTCTGAATCAACCAAGGCCTTAGGGCAACCGAGGGAAATAAAGCCGACTTTTTGTGAGGCTGAAGCTTCTGACATGTTGTTACGTCGTCCGGCGGGGTAGATCTCGAGGTGGCGCATTGTAACGAAATGTAGTGGGGGAGGCCATGGGGCTGCCGCGTCAATTGTAACGCTGTTAGGTATCTACGATTCTACCGGCTTGTCACTTCGTCGAGAGCTTCGGGTTGTGAGGAGGACTCCTTGGGAAAGGGATTTGTAGATGAATTCATTGGTAAATTAGTAATTCGCCACCCACAGCAACCGAGGGAAATAAAACCTACCTTGTTGGTGCTGTTAGTCATATTGGATCAATTGGCGTGATGCAAAGACTGGCGATTATACAGAATCGCGCTATCTGTAGTGCTGAAATTGTTCAGTTAGCATACTGCTGGTGGAGTAGGGTACAGGTGGCGCCGCAGTCGATGATAGCTGCGGTCATTTCTGATGTGTATGCAGCTTGGGCAGAGCTCTCGATGGAGGTGGGAGTTAAGCGGCAATTTCCTCCAGTACTTTGGGGTTCGTTTGCGCGACCTTAATTAGTGTAACAGCCGCGCTATCAGGCTGTTTGCGTCCCTGCTCCCAATCCCTGATTGTACCCAAAGGAACCCCCAGCAATTTGGAAAAGGCCGGGTGGGATTTTTTAAGCTGCTTACGGACAGAAATG
>JBLHKV010000080.1:0-13983 GCA_047618115.1 Halieaceae bacterium
CCATAACAAGCTCTTTTGGGATCTGAGTCCCCAAAAGAGCTGCGCATTCTAGCCATGCGTCCCCACCCTGTCAATAATTCAGGCTGGTCTTTCGCAGCGGCTTGCCCGACACTATGCTCTAACCCACGCTTAAGGAAACCCACAACATGCGCTCCATTCTATTTTTACTATGCTTGGCACTGTTTCCGAGTGTTGCCAGCGCCGAGTCCAGTCCCGGTTACAAGTCCATAGAGGTCGCTCCTGGCATAACAATGCTCAACAGTGGCGCTGGGTTTCCGTTTAACAATGTCGGGCTCTTGATAGGCACTGAGCGCATTGTCCTGATTGATGATGGCGTGGAGCAGTTAGGGCCCGAATTACTGGAGATAACGGCACGCTTGGCCGGCAGACCTGCTGACTTCGTCATCAACACCCATCTGCACGGTGACCACACGGGCTCCAATGCTCTACTGTCCGCTGAAGGGGCAATAATTATTGCCCACGACAACGTACGCTCACGCATGGCAGACAGCAATAAGGAGGGTGCGGCACTGCCCATTCTCACTTTTTCAGAGGAAGTAACTCTTCATATCAATGGGCTGGAAGCCAGGGTGTTTCACGTAGAAAGCGCACACACCGACGGTGACGCTGTAATTCATTTCCCCACCGCAAATGTTATCCAAACCGGCGATGCGATGTTTCACCACATGTTCCCTTTCATAGATCTGGACAATGGCGGCACTGTTAACGGCTATATCGCCTCACAACAAGCCCTGTTGGAATTAGCGGACGAGAACACCGTCATCATGCCCGGCCATGGCGAGCTTGCCAGCAAAGCTGACCTTGGCCGAGATCTTGAGGTTCTCATCGACTCAAAAAAGCGCGTTCAAGTGCTCCTGGATAAGGGTATGTCAGAGGCAGAAATAGTAGAGGCCAACCCCCTGGCCATCTATCACGAAGGTTGGACCTGGGGATTTATTACGACGGAAAAGATGACTCGCACACTGGTTCGAGGTCTCATCCAGTAGTTATTCCTTGGGAAGTTGCTCGTACGCCTTTTCCAGCTTCTTAGTGGCTTTCTTCGACACCCCGCCGAGGACTTCAATAGCATGACGGATTCGGGCCCGGGTCATATCGGGTCCAAGCAGCACCATGGCATCAAACAGCGAGAATGATGATGAAGAGCCGGAGACCGCTACAAAGAACGGCGCCAGAAAGTCTTTCATTTTACTATCAAAAGCATCAGCTATTGACTTGATATCCGCGTAGATTGCATCGCGCTCCCACTCTCTTTGCCCTTCCAACCGCCAAAGAACAAACTGCATCGCCTTAACTACTTCATCGCGCTCGCCCTTCACACTGGCAAAATCGGCCTCGGTCAATGGCAATGTGCCGGACACGAGAAAACCCACCATAGGGGTGAAATCACTCAGCGTTTCCATACGCTGGCGCACGTGCGGAAGTACCGCGAGGAGCTGCTCACGATTGAATGCCCAGTCGATAAGACGGTCGGCCAATTCATCGTTGTCCAGATTCTCTCTGATCCACAGTCCGTTTAACCAGCTCAATTTTTCCACATCAAAAATGGGGCCACCCAGGGACACACGTTGTATGTCAAACTCCATCAACATATCACCGAGGGTAAATTTCTCGCGCTCGTCCGGCATCGACCAACCCATACGACCCAAATAATTCAGCAGCGCTTCGGGCAGGTAGCCCATCCGTTGGTAGTACAGAATACTGGTTGGATTTTTCCGCTTGCTAAGCTTGCTCTTATCGGGATTACGCAATAACGGCAAATGACACAGTACTGGCATATCCCAGCCAAAGTACTGATACAACAATTTGTGTTTCGGCGCGGAGTTTATCCATTCTTCGCCACGTAGAACGTGGGTGATACCCATCAAGTGGTCATCGACAACATTTGCCAGATGATAGGTCGGCATACCGTCTGATTTTAGTAGAATCTGTGCGTCGACCATGCTCCAGTCAAGTTCGATGGTACCGCGCAGCATATCGTCAACGGCGCAAGCGCCCTCCTCTTCGGGTACCATCAGGCGCACCACGCTGGGTTCTCCAGCCGCAGCGCGTTTCGCAACTTCATCGGCGGGCAGCTTTAGATCCGAAGGTTTTAGCGCGGTGCTATTCCCTGCTGCGCGGCGAGACTCGCGCAGATCATTCAATTCCCCAGGGGTTCTATAGCAGAGGAACGCATTGCCCTGGTCTATCAGTTGTTGCGCATAGGTTGCGTAGATATCCATTCGTTCGCTCTGCCGATAGGGTCCTGAATCACCTCCGACATCTGGCCCTTCGTTCCAATCCATTCCCAGCCAGCGCAATGAATCCAATATGGCTTGCTCGGATTCGGGTGTGCTGCGGGCTTGATCGGTATCCTCAATGCGGAGAATGAACTCCCCGCCATGGGCTTTGGCAAAGCAATAATTGAATAGCGCGATATAGGCGGTACCAACGTGGGGATCACCCGTTGGTGACGGTGCGATCCGAGTGCGAACGGTCATGAATATATCCTGAGATAAGTTTGAGAGCAGGCAGGATTATACGCGAAATCTACGTAGCTGCCTTATCTTCCAGATAAGCTTCTCTGACCTTTAGCTTATGCAGTTTTTCGCTGGCGTTGCGAGGTAGTGGCTCCTGGGAGAACCTGATAATCCTCGGTACTTTATACGATGCTAATCTATTGTTCAGCGCGATCCTGAGTGCCGCTTCGGTGAGCTCTGCTCCGGGCCTCAGGTATGCCACCATAACCAGCTCTTCGCCCAGGGCGGCATCCGGTTCCCCAAAAACTACAACTTCATGTACTGCATCTAGCTCGTACGCCACAAATTCAATTTCACCAGGATAGATGTTCTCTCCACCGCGAATCACTATCTCTTTGATCCGCCCCGTAATGTGAACAAATTCGTCTGCATCAACCATGCCGACGTCACCGGTTTTCATCCAACGATTCTCATCAAAGGTACTGGCGTTGGCCTCTGGCTTCTCCCAGTAACCGGGAGTGATAGTAACTCCGTAGAGTTCTATCTCACCGGGTTCACCCTGGGATAAAACATTTCCGGCGGCATCGACGGACCGGAATTTTACGATAGGGGAAACCAGCCCCGAAGTGTCGTATTTCATATCGAAGATAATACCGCTCATAGCGGATCCCAGCGCCATGGTTTCGGTCATCCCGAAACCTGCAGAGCGACTTGGATTGCCAATTTTCTCCATGATCAGTTCCGGCAGCCCGGCAGGGGTGGCGGCTCCTGCAGCGGCAACGCGAATCAAGGAAGAGGTGTCGTACTTATCGAACTCGGGCGAACTCAACAGGTCCTGCACGATAGCAGGCACACTCGACAAACCCGTGACCTTTTCATCCTGAATGAGCTGCAGGGCCTTGTCGCTGTCCCATTTGTACATCATCACGGCCTTATGTCCCATTTGCAGAGGAATGTAATAGCCACTCAGTAGACCCGTGCAGTGAAACAGCGGCACCGTCAACATAGGCGTTTCACGACTGGCACCGCCTCTGAATTCGCGCGCGCCCTCCAATTCCATTACCAGAAACCCCAGATACATCATATTCATCAATGATTGAGTTACTGCTATGTGTCTATGTACTACGCCTTTGGGAAACCCAGTACTACCAGAGGTGTAAAGAATGAGCGTGATGTCTTCGGGACTCGCCTGGTCAACTTTGTATTCCTGCCCTTGCGCAGCAGCGAGCAAAGCTGGAAAAGAAAGTAACTTTGCGGTCGCAGAAAAACTTTCATCGTGCCCTACCACAACCACATACGCATCCAGCTCAGACAATTTATCTACAATCAATTTCAGCCGGGCGGGATCACAAATCAAGACTGTGGCTCCGCTATCGGTTACCGCGTACATGAGCTCCTCGGTTTTGCCCCAACTGTTAATGGGTACTACTACAGCGCCGATCAAGGTGGCGGCGGCAAAACTTATTGCCCAGGCGGGGTTATTGCGCATCGCAAGCGCCACGCGATCACCCTTGGTAACCCCCAGTTCATTTTGCAGGCTCGCCGCAAGCGCATCGACACTGGCAAAGTAATCGTTAAACGTCAGACGCTCGTCTTCATACACGATAAACTCAAGATCACCGTGATTGCGACTGCTCTGGATAACCTCGATTGCCGTTTTTGGTGCGTGCTTGAATACCGGATAAGTAAAGCCATCGATCACCAGATCTTCAAGCTCGAAGAAGCCGCCTGGACCGGTAATTTCATCACGCTTGGCGTGGATATCTGCTACTGAAATATTCATGATTCGATACTTTCCTCAATTGCTTAGTGAAGTAGTTTTGGGGGAATACTCAACAAAAATAGGTGACGACCAGGCGCGCTGCCCTACCGGAACGGTGCAATCATCATTCACACCAGTACGCAGGTCACCGTGGCACGGGTTGACCTCAATGCACTGGCCCGCATCGTCAAACTCACAGCGCAGGCCGCCGCCGTTGATCATAGGACTGGGGACCTGTACAGCTCGTGCATAGTAAATGACCTCGCGCTGTCCCTCCACAAAATCGGGATCTTCGAACTCAACCGAACAGCCATCGCCAGTTGCATCGCAATCAAACACCCGCCAAGGATCTTCGATCAAGCTACCAACCGCTTCTCCCGCAGTGATCTGTGGACGGATTCTAACGATCTCGATTCTGTCGATTAGCTTGCGCTGGTCCGAGGGGTTATAGCACTCACCACCGCATAAGTACTCCAAAGACTCCTCACCCATTGCTGAGATAGCATGCATAGGGCACCCCGGTAATTGTTCGAAGGCCCCGATAGCACTGACTCTAAATTTAGGATTTGTGCGCTGACTAATCTCAGAGCCCATCGGTCTTGGTGCATCTACCGACACTTCATCAAACCAGAGCAATAAGCGATCACCAGAGGTGCCGTAAACATTCTTACTCTTTAAGCCGTCCCAAATTGACTGTCGGTCGCGGCCATCACTGTGAACCGCCACTAGCCCCCCGGTCATCCAGAAGGAGCTCTGCCGTTCCATATTGCGCTGCTTGTTCAAACCGACCTCTTCTACCTCACTCAGTGGAATAGAATACGGAGTGGGGTCACGGTTATCGCGCTGCATGGAATAGGACAAACGTTCGCTGTCCAATCTAAGCCCATCGGTCAAGCGGGCACGATCGACTTCCTTGTATCCCGTGCCGGGCGAACTTCCGTGGTTGTCGCTACTACCAATTATTCCAAAACGAAAGCGCAGTGGCTTCTCGGGATTATCAAAGTTACTGATCGCGAGTGCGTACTGGCCGGTGGTCATAGGTCGGTGGTCCAGCGGTTCATTAAAGCAATCTTCACACTGGCCACAATTCAACCAATCCTCCACTTGTTGCCCGGGAACGGTAAGGTGACCAGAAACCCCAGCATCCACAAAATTTTGCCTGGCTTCGGCTACGCGCGTTTCACAAATCGCCGCATCTTCACCGGCGGCGTCACAGCGCTCAGCGATGATATTACCAGCCTGCCAGCAACAAGGTAGATAGTCATCGCCCGGAACTGCGCAATACATACTGCCGTCTTCATTGACTCCGTTGGTTCGCCAATCGCGATACTCTTCTGCATTACCGTGCCCCGAGTAAATCTCAAACAGGATTTGGCGCCGAGGATCGTGATACTTCAAGTTCAGCTGCTTGTCGAAACTGGTGTTAGCTGGGGTATTCATGCCCCAGGAATTACCGTGGGGAGCCACGATACTATCAAAGCCCCACTCGTCCAATTTGGTGAACAACTCTCCGGGATTGTCGGCAATTTCCAGGCAGTCATCCGGTAGCTCGCGCGTGTTTACACCCTTTTTGCAAATAGGTGTGTCGGCTATCTCCTGGTAGTAGCTTTCGATTCCCAGATAAAAGGCCCGATTCTCAAAATCCATCAGCGACATCAAAAATTGATTAGCTCGGCCGACTGGCGACTTACTAAATTTTTCACGTGGTGCGGCAATGGCACGAGTCGGTACCTTTGCGTCATCCGTATCGAGAAAAATAACGTTCTTATGGCCAAAATGCGCAGTTGGCGACGTATCTACCTGACTCCATTCCCATCCCAAGAAAGCAACTACATCCGGATTGGAGGGATCACCTGCGACGGCGTTACACTCACGAATGGATTCCTTGGTCTCGGCCCACCTTCTGGGAGTTATGCCCTCGGCATGGTCATTGATCGACCAAAAATCCAATGCAGAGCAGTAGCGCGCATAATCGCAGGCAAAGGCAGGAGGCCTCAGTCCAAAGCCACCGGCAATAGGCATACCCGTTGCGAACGCGTCAGGGGAAAAACTTGAGTGTACATGCAGGTCGCCAAACAGGATTTGTTGGTCCGATTGCGCCACGGCAATACCCGCCTGGCGCAGCTGTTTGTCTTCTAACGCAGAAATTGGTAATTCCGGCGCAGAGATATCGCCAGCCCCGAAGGGTTTGCCGCAACTGACGACCCCCAGTAGCAAGGACAGAGCGGCGAGCCTAACTAGAAAAATGTGCACCCCCCTCCTCCCGTTCGATCCAAACTTGAAGCCAGTGTACGCGGGCCGCTAAAAAGAACAATTATCACGCCTGTAAATGAACACAATGCGTCAGCGCATCTCAGCATGTTAAACCGCACAGACCAGTGCCAAGAGAACGGTGACTTTCCTCGAGTGAAAGTACTCAATCGCTTTCTAGAACCTCGCGACCGAATCGTTCCCGATAGAATGGAATCTGCTGCGGATATTGATCGGCGCCGGTAAGCCGTTTTCTCAAACAATCCAACATCATTTCTGTTATCTCTGACAGCGGCAGACTAGATGCCGTAGCCAGCGGCACCCAAGCTAGATCTTCGAGCTCACCGTTACCGTTCAACTCTCCGGAAACTTCAGCTGCATCGACGAGAAAAAAGCGTGCATCGAAGCGTCTTACGCCTCCCGGCGGTGTTATGGCTCTGGCTACGTAGTCCAGCTTATCCAGCGCCGGAACAAAGCCAGTGGCAAAGAACGGTCTCCAACCCGGTGAGCGAGTCTGCGGAGGTTTATTGGTTTTTCGGCCAATAATCAATCCGGTTTCCTCGAAGGTTTCACGCACCGCCGTCATGGCGAGCGCCCTCGCCCGCGCTGCGCTAACGCTCTGCGTGAGTTTGGCCTCGACCTCTGGGCGCAATGCCATGGGGCTGGAAACTCTGGCATCGCCCCCATCCACTTTACCGCCGGGGAATACATACATGTGCGGCATAAACACATGCTTGGCGCTGCGTACGCCCAACAGAACTTCGGATTGGCCTCGAACAATAATAAGCGTGGCGGCGTCGCGCGGGCGCAGTGCGGGTACTTTCTTCAACCGGTATCTCCAAGGGCTATATTATGAGTCTATTTACATTTAACAACATTTAGAGAGATTTCTCCCAATGCATTGAATATAAATGAATTTACTGTAGTATGCGCGCCTCGCACTCGCTGACAGTGCATTGTTTCCGTCAGCAACCATTATATTGAGATAAGCTGATGAAAACATTTTCAGATCTCGGGTTCCCCGAGACCTTGCTACGTGCTATTACCGAAAAAGGCTATACAGAGCCGTCCCCCATTCAGGCTCAGGCCATTCCACTGGTTCAGGAAGGTCGTGACATTATGGCAGCCGCGCAAACCGGAACCGGCAAAACAGCTGGCTTCGCGCTGCCCATTCTGCAGCGATTGGCCAATGGCACCAGTGCTAAATCCAACCGCGTACGTGTGCTGGTATTGACGCCCACCCGCGAATTGGCCGCACAGGTTCAACAAAGCTTCGAAACCTACGGCAAATACGAAAAGCTCAGTTCAGCTGTGGTATTCGGCGGCGTTAAAATCAATCCACAAATGATGAAACTTCGTAAAGGCGTTGATGTTTTAGTCGCAACGCCCGGACGACTGCTCGACTTATACAATCAAAAGGCTCTTCGCTTTGACGACCTCGAAGTTCTGGTCCTCGACGAAGCAGACCGTATGCTCGACATGGGCTTTATTCACGACATCAAAAAGATTGTCGGATTCTGCCCGACTGACCGCCAAACACTGATGTTCTCTGCAACCTTCTCCAAGCAGATAAAAGAACTGGCATCAGGGTTTTTGCGCAATCCGGCTCAGGTTTCAGTCAACGCGGAAAATACCACTGCCGATACTGTGAAGCAGTGGATCTATGCAGTAGACAAAAAGCGTAAGCCGGAACTCTTGAGTCATCTGGTCCGTCAAAACAACTGGCACCAGGTTCTGGTTTTCACACGTACCAAGCACGGCGCGAACAAGCTCACCCAGCAATTGGAAAAAGACGGTATCCGCGCTGAGGCCATTCACGGCAACAAGAGCCAGAATGCTCGCACCAAGGCCCTCGAGGGTTTCAAGCGCGGCAAGGTACAGGCACTCATTGCCACCGACATCGCTGCACGCGGTCTCGATATTGAGCAACTACCCCAGGTGGTCAACTTCGACCTGCCGAATATCGCCGAGGATTATGTCCACAGGATTGGTCGCACCGGTCGTGCCGGATCTACTGGCCACGCTTATTCTCTGGTGTGTGCCGACGAAGCCGATCACTTGTACGGTATTGAAAAACTCATTCGTCAGTCTCTTCCCCGAGAAGAAATTGAAGGATTTGAGCCACTTCATGCCATTCCTCAGGGCAAACCGTCTACCGGCAACCGCAATGGCGGCAACCGGGGCAACGGCAGTGGTCAGGGCAAACGCCACAATAATGGCGGTAACTCACAGCAACGGCGACGCCCCGGTGGCAATCGCGCGGCCTAGTGTCTAGAGCTTTGAATCGATTTCTATCGATTCAAAGCTGTACAGTCTGCATAAATTCAATAAACTGGTACCACGTGAATCATTTGGACATATCGTGCGCGCCTATATTTTTGTCATTTTGCTACTCCTTGCCATTTTCGCGGCTATTGGTGGCTACCTGTATCAACGGTTCAGCGCCTTTGCCAATATAGATTTCAGTCCCCCGCCGGTTACGATTGCAGCCTCTATTGCAATAACGGACAACTGGGATACCCATCTGGATACAGTCGGCACCATCAAGGCTGTGCATGGCGTCGAGCTAACCTCTGAAACCAGCGGCGAAATAACTGCCATTCACTTTGATTCCGGACAAAATGTGAACACGGGGCAGTTGCTGCTGGTGCTCAACGATGAAATTGAACAAGCCAGCAAGCAGAATCAGATAGCCAGCCTCGATCTGGCAGAGATTCTTTTCAAGCGGGACTCGCAGCTGATCGCGCAAAAATCCATTCCCCAGACCCAATTCGATCGCTCCCGGGCCGACCTCGCGCGCGCCCAGGCCCAACTGGCTGAAACTGAGGCCCGATTAAGCAACAAACGCATCGAGGCGCCATTTGCCGGAACCATGGGTATTCGACGGGTAAACGTGGGCGACTACCTGGCGCCTGGTACCTTGATCGCAACCCTGCAGGACGTCGCTGAGCTGGAGATCGACTTCACATTACCGGCACAGCAGGCGCCACGTCTGAAACCAGGACAAGAAGTTCGAGCTAAGGTAAACGCATTTCCAGGACGACGGTTCAAGGCGACTATTACAGCGATCGACTCTCGTGTAGACCCAGGAACGCGCAATATATTGGTGCGCGCTAAACTCTCTGACGCGGAGGGACTAGTCCCGGGAATGTTTGCGACGCTACAGGTTGATTTGAACCGCACTGAGCCTGTGGTCACGGTTCCCGAAACAGCACTTACCTACTCTCTACAAGGAAACACAATTTATATAATTGCCGCCACCGAAGATGGAGGATTAACCGCAGAGGCAAAAATTGTCAAAGTCGGTGCCGTCCGCGATGGTCGCATCAGCATCATTTCAGGAGTTAGCGCAGGAGAACGGGTTGCAACAGCTGGTCAAAATAAGTTGTACCGCGGCGTGCGCATATTGGTCGATGAGTCGATCGACCTGTAGGCAATGAGATGAACTTTACGGATATCTTCATCAGGCGCCCAGTGCTCTCAATAGTCATTAGCTGCCTCCTACTATTGCTGGGTGCGCAATCTGCTACCCAGCTGTCGATTCGCCAGTATCCACTGGTAGAAAAAAGTGTGATTTACGTGCGCGCAGCCTACCCGGGAGCAAGTGCCCGCACCGTGCAGGGTTTTGTGACCACACCACTACAGCGCCGTATCGCCTCCGCAGAGGGGGTGGAATATGTGACCTCTCAAAGCGACCCCGGCCTCGCCAGCATCAATGTTCAGGTACGCCTCGGAGAAAATACCACGGAGGTACTATCTGAAGTCATTAACAAGATAAACGAAGCCCGCTTTGAACTACCAAGAGAAGTTGAAGATCCCGTCGTGACCAGCGCCGCAGGTGGCGATGCCATGATGTATTTGGCCCTACTCAGCAAGCAAATGTCGGTACAACAAACTGCGGACTACGCCTCCCGTAACCTCCAACCCATATTGAGCACCATCGAAGGAGTCGGTGTGGTTGAGATACTCAGTAGTGGGAATTTCGCCATGAGGGTATGGTTGAATCCGGCACAGATGGCAGCATTTGGGGTCACTGCTATCGATGTAAATAACGCTATCCGACGCGATAACTACATTTCAGCCGCGGGAACTATACGAGGTGAATTGGTTCGCGCCAGCGTCGATGCAGAGACAGGCATTCAAGATCCCGAACAGTTCGGTAATATTGTAGTTCGGCAGGAGGGAGAGCGTAGAGTCCGACTCAGCGATGTTGCCGTGATCGAACTGGCCAGCGCTAATTACGAAGCCGCCGCCTATTCCAGTGGCCAGGAAACGGTCTTTGTCTCTGTGACCGAGGCGCCAGGTGCCAACCCACTCGAAGTTGCCGCAAAGGTCAAGGCTGCCGTGGCTGAGTTCGACGCACAGCTCCCCGGGGATATGAAGATTTTTCTGGATTCCGACAGCTCGGTCTACATCAGCGAAGCGCTCAAGCAGGTTGCGCAAACATTAGTAGAGGCTTCCATTATTGTCGTGCTCGTAATCCTGTTGTTTCTGGGCTCACTGCGCGTTGTCGCTATTCCATTGGTCGCAATCCCACTGTCACTGGTAGGCGTGTTGCTGCTGGTGTGGGCGATGGGGTTTTCCATCAACCTGCTTACCCTCCTCGCTATGGTTATAGCTATCGGATTGGTGGTGGATGACGCCATAGTCGTGGTCGAGAATGTGCATAGATACATAGAGGGCGGCGACCCACCTTTAGCTGCAGCGCTCAAGGGTGCTCGCCAGGTCGCCCTTCCGGTAGTAGCCATGACGCTAACCTTGGTGGCAGTCTATCTCCCAATAGGCTTTCTAGGAGGCCTGACTGGCGCGTTGTTCAGTGAGTTTGCCCTAACCCTTGCCGGCGCGGTATTTGTATCCGGTGTTATCGCCCTCACCCTAAGCCCGATGATGTGCGCCTACCTGCTTGTCGACCACGACCATCAAGGCGCCGCAGCGAATTGGCTGGATCAACGCTTCGACCAACTCCACAAGGCATACGAACGCTCACTGCACATTTGCATGAAAAATCGTGGCGCCGTTGTCCTCTTCGCCGTAGTGATTTTTGCAAGCCTTCCGGTATTTTATAATCTGGCTCAAAGCGAACTGGCGCCAAAGGAGGACAGCGGCAGCATTTTCGCCGTGGCCACTCCACCAGACTATGGAAGCCTCGAGTACACCACACATTTTCTAGATCAGATGGTCGATGCCTGGGAAACGATACCGGAAATTACGCATTCCTGGCAGGTTAACCGACCCAACCGCGTTTTTGGCGGCATGGAGTTACTACCCTGGGATCAACGTGAAAGAAGTCTGGAAGAGGTTAGAGTCGAGTTACAGTCAAAGTTTAACAAGATCAGCGGGCTGGAAATTTTTTCCTTCGCATTCGCGTCCCTGCCAGGCTCCGACTCCGGGCTTCCAGTGAATTTTGTCATCTCTACCAATAACGACTATAAACAACTCGATGGGGTGACCGAACAAGTACTGATGCGAGCACGCCAGTCCGGGCTCTTTGCCTTTGTTAATAAAGACCTGCACTACAGCCGTCCCGAAGTATCGGTGAAAATCGACCGAGAGCTGTCGTCCCAACTGGGTATATCCATGCAGGCAATTGGCGAGACACTACAGATAATGCTGGGAGAAGCTGAAACTAACCGGTTTGGCATGGAGGGTCGCAGCTACAAGGTCATCACGCAGGCTGACCATGGCTTTCGACTCACCAAAGAGTGGTTAGAACGATACTACGTCCGCACCAACAGCGGCGAATTGGTAGCCATGTCGACAGTGATTTCACTTTCACAGCGCGTTGAGCCGAATACGCTAAAGCAGTTTCAGCAACTCAATAGTGCGACCATACAAGGCTTTATGCTGCCTCCTAATGTACTGGGTACCGGCTTGGAATTCTTAAAACAAACCTTGGCAGAAGTGGCACCGGTAGGCTACCGAATAGGTTACCAAGGTGAATCTCGCAGATTCATTCAGGAAAGCGAAAGTTTTCTGCTGCTGTTTGCCACTTCCCTGATTTTTATATATTTAGTGCTAGCCGCCCAGTTCAACAGTTTTCGCGACCCCTTCATCGTACTTATCAGCGTTCCCTTATCGCTGTTTGGTGCACTGGTTCCAATTGCACTAGGCTTTGCCACCTTGAATATTTATACACAGGTAGGACTGCTCACACTCATCGGTTTGATCAGCAAACACGGCATCTTGATTGTAGACTTCGCCAATGATTTAGTGGACCAGGGGAAAGACCGTTACTCGGCAATAATCGAGGCATCTGCGCTGCGACTGCGGCCAATATTAATGACGACTTTTGCTACAGTCCTCGGCGTAGTTCCGCTGCTTATGGCATTTGGCGCCGGTGCCAATAGCCGCTTCGCGATCGGCTTGATGATAGCGTCCGGTATGATGGTCGGTACAATTTTCACGCTGTTTGTACTACCTACTATCTATCTGCTAGCAGGGCGAAAGCAACAATCCACATGACCTTATTGAATGCTTCGCACCCAGTGTGGGACCTACCAACCCGCCTATTCCACTGGGTACTAGCGATTGCATTTGTCACTAGCTGGGCGAGCCACGAGTTGGCGGCGATCGAGGTCCACCGATGGTCCGGGTACACAACACTTATTCTTGTCTGTTTTCGTATTAGCTGGGGAGTTTTTGGTAGCACTCACTCCAGATTCACAAATTTTGTGACCGGTCCAAAAGCGGTATTAACGTACTTTCGAAGCGGTGCGAAACCCCACGTGGGACACAATCCGGCTGGGGGTTGGTCGATACTGGCTATGCTTTTATTGATACTTGCCCAGACCCTTACCGGATTATTTAACAGCGATGAACTACTTTTTGACGGCCCCTTTTTTCACGCGCTCGACAGCGACTGGGCAGATAGCATCGGCGGCCTACACGAGACTATCTTTGAGGTGCTCTCGGTACTGATTGGGCTGCACGTGCTGGTTGTTTTGTACTATAAATATCGCCGCAAGATAGATCTGATCAAACCCATGATCACTGGCGGCGAAGATATGAAGGCACAACAGGTCCCAATCTGGTGGGCCGTGACCGCGCTGGGATTCTGGTCGGTCGCACTCTACACCGCTATCTACTTCGCGCCGGCACCTAAACTACCTTGGTAGCCCTGGCGCGGCTTTTAGGTCAGATGTCCGCTTAGGCACTCAGTTTTAGCACTCAGTTTAAATACTCTTTAGACTTAAACTCATCGTGGCAGCCTTTGCACGTTCCGCCAGTTTCCTTAAACTGAGCAACAATAGCTGCCTTGTCGCCACTTGCGGCAACTTGCGCCAGCTTCGCACTTTCTTGTGCCGACTCATTCCAATCTTTCTTAAAGCCTTCGAGGTCATTCCATACCTTGGCCTTTGCTTTGGTTTTGCCACCTTCAGTTCCCGGTGCAAAACCCCGGACTACATCCAATTGTGTAGCGAGTGCCAGCCCATCTGCATATCCGGAAAACGCTTGTTGATCCCAGGGCATCTCCCCTTTTATCATAGCGCTCAT
>JBLHKV010000081.1:0-13884 GCA_047618115.1 Halieaceae bacterium
GAGCCAAAGGTGGACCTTAAAAAGGGCATGCAACTTACTGAAGAATGGGCCAGTATGACGGGGTATCTATAGGTCGGCTTGTCGCAAAATATCAATAATGAGGCGTATTATATCAAGTGCTTCGATCACAGAATTTGTACTGTACGTTTTGATTATTAGACACTGGAGATCTAAATCATGAAAACAATAAATCAAACCAAGTTTGTTCTCTCCGCCATGGCCTTGGCCGTGGCTTCATCGACTGCCCATTCCCAGATGCTTGAAGAAGTCATTGTGACGGCAACCAAGCGCGCCGTTGGCATGCAGGACGTACCCATCGCCCTGTCTGTTATGGGAAGCGATAAAATTGCCGAACAGGGCATCACCAACTTGGCAGACATAGCCGTTTTTATGCCCAACGTACACATCGCCGAGGCAACCGCTGGCGACCAATTGTTTATTCGCGGTATCGGCTCTGGCATTAACTACGGTTTCGAGCAGTCTGTGGGTACCTTTATCGATGGCGTCTATTTTGGCCGTGGCCAGGCATCCCGCTCTGCTTTCCTCGACGTTGCCCGCGTGGAGGTTCTCAAAGGCTCGCAAAGTACGCTATTCGGTAAAAACACCATCGCCGGCGCGATCAACATCTCCACCAAAAAGAATGACGGTGAATTTGAAGGAGTGATCGAGGGCACGGCAGAACCTGAGTTTGGTGGCCAAAGCATTTCCGTAATTTTGTCCGGCCCGATAACGGATAATTTTGGCGCACGCTTTGTCGCAAAAAACAGCGAAACAGATGGTTGGATGGACAATAAGTTTTTGGATGAGGACGAGGTCGCCAAGGCTACTACCATAGCCCGTATAACCCTGGACTGGCAGCCTACCGATAACATGGATGTGACGTTCAAGTATGAGACCGGTGATTCGGAAACTACCGGCGCCAATAATGTGATTTCAATTGTCACGCCGACTGCACTGGCAATTTATGAGTCGGGAGACCCCAATTTCGCCCAGAGTTCAGGATTTGGTTACGATAAATCAGAAGCCACCTTTGGCGGTATTCGCGGCGGTGAGACCTACCACGACAGCGAATGGGATATTTCAACTCTGACTCTTGAGTGGGATATAGGGGAATACACAATCGAGTCGATTACCGGCTACGTCGACTACGAATTTGACAATTATCGAGACAACGACCAAAGCGCTCTGATAGCGTTGGCCCGGGGTCGCGTTGAATCACACAAGCAATTTACGCAGGAATTTTTACTGTCTTCACCCATCGGTGAAACCTTTGAATACCTGGCTGGTTTTTATTACCAGGATGAAGAACTGGTACACGACAAGTATACCGATGTCAGCCTCTCTACCTTGTTTTTTGCAGGTGCATCGTTGCCCGCTGTCACGGCTTCAGGTATTGCCGATGCGACCTTTATTAATGTCTTCAACCAAGATGCCGAAACCCTTTCTGCCTTTGTGCAGGGCACCTTTCACATTAGCGATACGGTCAGGGTTATTGGCGGACTACGTTATTCCCAGGATGAAAAAGAATTTGATAAAGGCGGTATAGTCACGGGACTATTAACAACGGGTCCGTCGAGCGATCTGCTTTCGGCTGTTTACGATGGTGCTCTGAACCTCGCTACCAAGCATACTTTCGCCGATGGTGTAGCCGAGGTCTGCCCGGCAACACCATCGGCGGGCATCTCGCTTACCGTGGACTGTGCAATTTCTCCCATCGATACCCAACGCGAGGAAAACCACGTCACCGGCGATCTCACGGTGCAGTGGGATTACAGTGACGAGGTGATGCTTTACGGCAAGTATGGTAACGGCTATAAAGCCGGTGGTTTCGACGAGGACAACACTCGTGGAAATATTGAGGCTGAGGAGTATGAGGACGAGACCTCTGAATCGCTGGAAATCGGCGCCAAGATAGATTTAATGGGCGGCAGGGGCCGGCTGAACGTCGCGATCTTCCACAGCGAATTCGAAGATGTACAGGTCAGCACCTTTGACGGCAACGCTGGCTTTGTTGTAGGTAATGCCGCTCAAACCGAAGTAGACGGTATTGAGCTCGACGGCATGTTTGCAGTGACCGATGACCTGACTCTATCCTGGGGACTCGCCTGGTTGGATGCGGCATACAAGTCTTTCCCCAATGCGGGCTGTACCAACACCCAGTCGCAAGCCTTTGCGGCAGGGTCGGATGGTATCGCTGGTACAGCAGATGATCAGACTGCCGGGGAGTGCACACAGGATGTATCGGGCAACGCCTTGCAGTATAGCGCCGATGTATCGGGTAACGTGGGCATCAGTTATTTTAAATCCATTGGTGAAAACCTAGAGCTGGGCTTGAGCTTTGACGCTATGTACTCAGATGATTTCAATGTTGCTGCTGACGGTGACGAGCTCTTACGTCAGGATGCCTTCACCAAAATAAATGCGCGTATTTCCATTGCCGATATCGACGGAAGCTGGAGTATCGCCCTGCTGGGTAAGAATCTTACCGACGAGAAAACCAGCACTTGGGGTAATGATGCAGTCTTGGGGGGTTTCGGATTCGCCGGTACCTATAACCAGATAATGGAAGCGCCACGCAGCTACGAGATCCAGGCCAAATATAGCTTCTAGGGTTGCGGTGACGGACCTCGACATGCCGGGACAGACCTGATTTTGTCCCTCAATTTAAAGGAAGTAGTTATGCTGGATTTCAAGCGAGTGTGCGTGTTGGTGTTGAGTTTTTTCCTTGGCCAGGCCGCGATTGCGGCGGACCAACCCAATATCCTGGTGATATGGGGCGACGACATCGGCATCTGGAATATCAGCCGCTACAATATGGGTCAGATGGGCTACCAGACCCCCAACATCGATCGCATTGCCAATGAGGGTACGGTGTTTACCGATTATTACGGGGAGCAAAGTTGTACCGCGGGTCGCTCGGCATTTATTACCGGCCAGCACCCGGTGCGGACAGGGCTCACTAAAGTAGGTATACCCGGTTCTGACCTTGGGCTGCAAGCCGAAGACCCTACCCTGGCTGAACTGCTAAAACCCCACGGTTATACCAGCGGCCAGTTTGGTAAAAACCATCTGGGCGACAGAGACGAGTTTCTGCCCACCAACCATGGCTTCGATGAGTTTTTTGGCAACCTCTACCACTTGAATGCGGAGGAGATGCCAGAGGATCCGGACTACCCACAGTTCCCCGGTTACCGCGAAAAGTTTGGCCCGCGTGGTGTGATTCACAGCTACGCCGACGGCAACATAGAAGACAGTGGGCCCTTGACGCGCAAGCGCATGGAAACGGTTGATGAAGAATTTCTCGCAGCGTCACTGAAATTTATAGACAAGGCCCACAAAGCCGATAAACCGTTTTTTGTCTGGTTCAACTCCACCCGCATGCACTACTACACTCACGTTAAACCCGAACAACTCGGCGCTAGCGGGCAGGGCTTTTACAACGATGCGATGGTAGAGCACGATGGCCACGTGGGTACCTTACTCGGCAAACTGGACGAGTTGGGGATAGCGGACAACACGATCGTGATCTATTCCACAGACAACGGCCCGCATTTCAATCAGTGGCCCGATGCAGCGATTACGCCCTACCGAGGTGAGAAGAACACCAACTGGGAGGGCGGCTACCGGGTGCCGGCCATGGCCCGTTGGCCCGGCCAGATCAAGTCGGGTGCGATCAGCAACCAGGTGATGTCACACCTGGATTGGGTGCCGACGCTGATGGCTGCCGTCGGTGACGATCAAATCAAGAGTGAACTGAAAAAAGGTAAGTCCGTCGGTAGCGACACCTTTAAGGTTCACTTGGATGGCTACAATTTTTTACCGTTTTTGAAGGGTGAACAACCGATCGCACCGCGTCGGGAATTCTTCTATTTTAGCGATGATGGACTTCTCACCTCCGCCAGAATTGGCGACTGGAAGTTTGTATACGCCGAGCAGCGGGCACGCAAATTTGCGGTCTGGAGAGATCCGTTTATTCCCCTGCGTATTCCCAAGGTATTTAACCTTCGCCGCGATCCCTTTGAGCGCGCTGACACCGATTCCAATAGCTACAACTCGTGGTGGGACAGGAAAGTGGGTTCGGTAGGGATGTTGAGCATGGGCGCGGTAACACAGTTTGTGACTTCCTTACATCAGTTTCCACCCCGGCAGCGGCCGGGAACTTTCACGGTCGATCAGATTATGGAGTCGGTTTACAAAAAGGAGGCACAGCAATGAGTTCAGATGAAATGAGTATTATTCGCGACGAGCACCAGGACTATCTGGCCATTCCGTTACCCGGCGCCGAAGGCATATGGGCCAAAGTCCTGAAAGTGGACGAGGCCAGAGATCGAGTCGTGGTAAAAATACGGTTTGAACCCGGTAGTTGCCTGCCGCGCCACATTCATCACTGCCGAGCTGTGGCGTATACCATCAGCGGGGAGTGGGCCTACGATGAGGGTAGCTTTAAACCTGGCGAGTCGGCATTCGAGTTAGAGGGCAATGAACACACAGCGTGGAGCGATAACGGGGCTGAGCTGTTTATTGTGTTCGATGGAAACGACGGGAAGTACCTGGATAATTTTCTGGCAGATGGCACCGTAGTCAAACTCGACATGCCCTACTTCAAGGCGATGGAAGGCTTGTCTACAGAGCAGGCCAGCCAGCTTGATGTGTTCAGTCTGGTCGAGATTGTTCCACCAACGGCCTGAAATTCGTGTCCTCTATCGCCATGAATCAAATCGCCATGAGTGTGCGGGACTTGCCTCGCACCCATGCATGGTATACCGCGGCGTTTGGTTTTGTGCCTTCATCGGGCACCAATGCGTTTAAGGGTTATATCGCCGAAAAGGTGCAGGGCGTAAAAGGGGCCCGGAGCTGCTGCTGGTGGTTGGGAGATCAACAAGATTTTTTCCAGCTGGAGTTGTTCCAGTTTGAGCGCCCGGAAACCCGGAGCGTGTCAGATGAGTGGCGCCCCTGCGACATCGGCTACAGTTCGCTGTTGCTGCAGGTGCAGGATTTTGATGAAACTCTGGCTCGTCTCAAAATTTTGAATTGCCAGCCCATAACCCCACCACTGGGTGAGGATGGTAGTCGTCGTGTATGCGTACGAGACCCTGAAGGCGTGTTGTTGGAGTTGTTTGAGGTCGATCCGCTACAGAACAGATCTCTGCCAGTGCATCTAGACGTACCTGTGTTGACTCTCGGCGTTACTGTCTCTGTACCTGATCTCGAAAAATCCCTGACCTATTTTCGAGACGTTCTCGGTATGGTCGAAGCACCGGATCAGAGCCTACACAAGCCGTTACACGAAGCGATGTGGGGTCTTGAAAATGCGAGTTCGCGGCGTTGTGTTTTACTCGCGGGTGACTCCATTGTAGAGCTGGTGCAGTACACCAGCCCTGTGGGCGAGCCGATGGCCGATGACTATCGGATCAGCGATCAAGGTTTACTCAATATTGCGCTGGGCTTTCGCTCAAAGAAGATGTTCCGTGCTGTCTACAATCGCTGCTTGAACAACGGTATCACTGGGAACTGGCGGCCGTTGAACATGGGCGCCTGGAACGTAGTGTACGTTAATGACGAGCAGGGCTTCAGCGTTGAACTGTTACAGGTGCAACCCTGGTACGACGGACAAATGGGCTTTTCACATCGCAGCGCGTCGCCTAATCTTTCTATTGAAGGCCTTAGGAGCTTAACCATTGAAATGGCTTTCGATGTTCCCAAGGAGCGAGCTTTGGAAGCTTTGGCAGATCATGAGTCTATGGGTAACTGGTGGCCACAGAAAACGGTGACCCTCCTCAAGGATGGTGATCAGGAGCGCAACGGCGTGGGAGCAGTTCGACAAATGAGCGGTCTTGGTGCTGTTGTGCAAGAGGAGATTGTCGCCTGGCATGACGGAGCAGGGTACGACTATAAACTGCTCAGCGGTGCGCCTCTCAAAGATCATTTCGGCAGTATTCGAGTACTGCCTTCGAGCGGTTCAAGTCTGGTGCAGTGGCGCATCGAATTCAGACCCTTGATTCCAGGAACGGGAGCGGTCATGCAGTGGTTTCTACGACGACTTATCGTACACGCCGTGAATAAACTCAAACGGCAGCTTGAATCTGAGCCGGTTGCGGTGATGCTTGACAGAGAAACCATATGAGTTTTTGGAAGTTGGCGTTTGTGACGGGCGGTGGCAGTGGTATAGGGCGCGCTATGGCCGTGCTGTTGATGGAACAGGGAACGTCGGTGGCTGTTTTTGATCGCAGTGATAGCCCGGAGGCTCGTAGCCAATTGCAAGAAGTTGCGGCGCGATATAAGGGCGTACGCTGTGAATTTTATAAAGCGGATGTGACCGATAACACAGCGGTGGTCACCGCGGTAGAAGCTGCTGTGGCGGAGATGGGCGCACCTGATTTTGCGCTGAATTGCGCCGGTATCCAGATTGCCAAGCACTTTGAAGGCCTGTCTCAAGAGGAATTTGAACAAGTAGTCGGGGTCAATCTATTTGGGAGCCGCAATTTTGCCGCTGCTACGCTGCCGCACATGACGGAAGGCGCACAGTTCGCTTTGATGGCCTCTCTGGCGGGCCTGGTGGGAAGTTATAGCTACTCTGCCTACAACGCGAGCAAGCATGCCGTGGTGGGGCTGGCAATTGCTCTACGGCTCGACTATATCGAAAGGGGTATTGAAGTTTCGGTTATTTGTCCGCCGGAAATTAATACGCCGATGGTGGTAGAGGAGCGCAAAACCATTTCACCGGCTGGAGCAAAGCTAAAGGATGCTGCCGGTTCACTGGAACTGGGTCCAGCCTGTGATTATATGATTAAGAAACTCCAGAGCCGCGAGTTTATGATCGTCCCGGGTTTCAAGGCGAGGGCTGTTACGCGAATTGCGAGATGGTTTCCTAACATGATGCGGGCGTTCAGTGAACGGACGGTTATTAGTACATTGCGGAAAACGTAAACAGACCTGCCAGCTGCGGCGGCCGGATTACAGGCGGCTACCTGTTACCTCGGAAAATGCATCAAAATAGAACTGAAAGCGTTTCCTGAGTTCTTCACGGTCAATGCCAAGCTGCCCCTCCAGGTCATACACCAGCTTACCCTCCTTCCCGCGTGGGTGTTCTGCAAGGTAGTGCTGTAACTCACTTCGCGCCTGTGCCGTCATTTCCAGTCCCGCTTTGGCATAGATATTTTCTACAGTCGCTACACCGTCAGCCATAAACTCATGAAATGGCACGTCTATAGTGGACGCCTTCGGTAGGCTGCCCCGATCGGCCACACAGGCGCGTAACAACTGTTCGATTCTCTTCGTCCAGTACTCACCAACCGACTCACCAGGTATTGGTACAGGTTCCCTGGACTCCCAATAGGGAAGAGAACGCAATCGGGAATCAACCGCCCAATGTTTGCGCCGCAGTTGCACAGGTGAGCGCATCTCTGTAGCGGTCGCCACGGATGGTAACCAGATTGGGGAAATGACCGAATCGTTAGTCTCTGCGCCCTTGCAGGCGATGAGTTGTATATCCAGCCCGCCAATAGAAAACTAATAGTTGTCTGTAAAGCCGATGTCGGTGGTGGGGCGGTCTTGTGGGTTGATGTCGGTGTAGCCTGCTTGCGCTATGTATTGTAGCCCCGGGTTTCGATCCCGGAAATACTGCACGCCACCGACGTGGTCTACGTGCCCATGCCAGAATTGATCAGGACATTTCCCTCAGGTGTTTCAGGCAGGTAGGTATTTGAAGTGCCCTAGCAGACAACAATAAAATCATTGATCCGTTGAGCCCTGAAACGGGCTGAGTGGGGGTCTCGCTGGTCAGCGTCGGTTACTTAAGTCATTCAGATTAAGTATAGACCTGCCACGGAATCATGAGTAGAAGAATGTTGCTGCAAAGGAGTATTGGTGCAAATATTCGGGTCGTGGGAATTAATTCTACCAACCTCAAACCCTGCGTTGCGATTCAGCATATAATGCTAGCTTTGCTCACCAATGCCGTCTGCTAATCCGGGGTAACATCCACATGAGTTCCAGCGCCAGAGAAATTGAAAACCTGCTCTATTTGTACGCCGAGCGATTAGATCTTGGCGACTTGGAAGGCATGGCAAATATGTTTGCCGAGGCTGAGTTCGTTGGCCCCGAGGGAGAAGTGCACGGGAGAGGCAGTGATGCAATCAAGGAGATATACACTTCGTACGTGCGTATGTATGCGGACGGCACTCCCATGACCCATCACGTCACTAGCAATGTCATCATCGAGGTCAACGACGACAGCGCTACCGCAACCAGTCGATCATATTTTACGGTTTTTCAGGCTACCGATGACCTCGGGCTACGACCGATAATGGCAGGTCGTTACCACGATGAATTTGTCTGCGTTGACGGTCATTGGCAGTTCTCGCGGCGGCAGATGATTCCCTGGTTGGAGGGAGATATCAGCCATCATAAAATGCGCTAGGCCCACCTCACTCAACGCGCGGGAATAACCGTTTCACTTTTTATCCAGGGAGTAGCTACCACTGTGGCTCGACGTTCGCCCTGTGGCGACGAAACGGTAACAACTGAGCCTATTCCGGTCAGCTCGGTTGCTATGTTAGCCAGTCCGATATTCTTTTTGATCCTGGGAGAATAGGCTGCTCGAGTGATGTGTCCCACTTTTTCACCGCCGTGAGATATGTCCCAGAAATCTTCATTACCACGAATTTCCTCGCCGTCCAGTTCCACGCCCACCAGTCGGCTTTTGGGGCCCTCTGCGGCAATTTTCTTTAGCGCCGCTTTGCCGATAAAATCTGTTTCCATGTCTAGATCGACCAGTCGGCCCATGCCTATGGTGTAGGGATTGTCTGAGCGGCTGATATCGGACGCATAGGACAAAATAAAGCCTTCCACCGTGCGGACGGCAGGGGGGCAGGCAGGTGTAATACCATGCTCTGCACCTGCAGCCATAATGATCTCCCAGAGTTCATCGCCGCGACTACCATCGCGTAAATAGATTTCGTAGCCGAGTTCACCGCTCCAACCGGTACGACTCAGTACCACTGGAATGCCGTTCAATTCGGTCTGGCACATATGAAAATAGCCCATATCGATCGCGATATTGCCGAATAATTTCTGTGCGACCTGGGGTGACAGTGGTCCCTGTAATTGCAGAGGGGATGCGTCGGGCTCCTCGACTTTGACCGACATACCCGCCATGGCCGCTACTCCTTGTGCCCACAGTAGAAGGTCGCCGTCTCCGGGTGACAGCCAAAAATGGTTTTCAGCCAGGCGCAGCAGCACCGCGTCGTTAACAATGCCCCCTTGGTCGTCGGTAAAAACCACGTAGCGGCAGCGGTTGACGGCGCAGGTTGAGATGTTTCTGCAGGTTAACAGCTGTACAAATTTCTCTGCGTCGGGTCCTGTGACCTCCACCTGCTTTTCACAGGTTACATCCCACAGCGTCACTCCCTCGATGATGGCCCAATATTCGGCGACAGTATCGCCGTAACTCGTAGGCATGTAGGTGTGGTTGTAAACGGTGAATGACTTCGCGCCATAGTGCCGGGTGGAATTATAGAAGGGCGACTTCCTTACGCGAGGGCCAATAGTCATCAGTGGAGCGGAGGTGTTATTCATGCTGTTATTTCCTTCAGCCTACAATTGGGCTGCCTTTACCCTATTAATGGGCTGATATAAGTCGCGCGATTTTGAAGTCGACTGAAGTCAGTGTCAAGCAGTTGGCGCCGAAATTTTGTCGGGAAATCAGCGTTTTTAGGCTGCGATAAATAGTCCATAACAACTAGCGTTTGCGTATGACTGGCTGCTAGTCTAGCCAGTTCTGAATTCGTTCGAGAGATTTCTATTATGCAGACAAAATTTCCTGGATTGGGGCCCGAAACCGTCGTGCTGGTTACGGCCGGGGCCTCAGGTATCGGCAGGTGCATTGCCGAGTCATTTTTGGCTCAAGGTTGCAGGGTTCATGTCTGCGATATTGCTGGGGAGCGAGTTGATGAATTCCTACAGAGCAATAGCGGCGCAAGCGGCTCCGTAATAGATGTCGGCGATAGCGAACAGGTAGAGGAACTTTACCGTCAATTTGGACAACGCTATGACCGTTTGGATGTACTGGTCAACAATGCCGGGATATCTGGTCCATCGGCACTCGTGGAAGACACTGGGGTGAGCGATTGGGAAACGACAATTGCAGTCGACTTAAACAGCGTTTTCTATTGCACCAGATTGGCTGCGCCAATGCTGAAAGCGAGTGCTGGATCGCTGATCAATTTGTCTTCGACGGCGGGTACTTTTGGCTGTCCGCACCGGTCGGCCTATGTTGCTGCAAAATGGGCGATTTGCGGTCTTACCAAAACCTGGGCCATGGAGATGGGGGCTGCAGGTGTCAGGGTAAATGCACTGTGTCCAGGCAGCGTTGGCGGTTCGCGCATGGATGGTATTATAGCGCGCGATGCAAGTCAGCGCGGGGTGGATATAGCCACGGTAGAGAAACTGTATACCCAACAGATGTCGATGCAGCGTTTTGTCGACGCCCAGGACATAGCCAATATGGCAGTATTTTTGGCGTCTGATCTCGGGAAAAGTATCTCTGGTCAGTTTATCGGCGTCGATGGCAATACCGAAACACTCACAGACAGGATGAATTGATATGAAAGCTGTCTGGTTTGAAAAGTTCGGATCAGCCGGTGAAGCTCTGCAGTTCGGAGTTCAGCCAACACCGGAACCCAAGCCGGGAGAGGTGCTGGTAAAGGTCGAAACTACGGCTATTAACCCCTCGGATGTCAAGAAGCGGGCGGGTGCTTTCCCCGATCTACTGGATGGCGGTTTGATCATCCCGCACAGCGACGGAGCGGGAACGATTGTGGCAGTCGGAGCGGGTGTAGCCTCTAGTCGGATAGGCGAGCGGGTCTGGGTATATCAAGCACAATACGGGAGACGGTTCGGAACGGCGGCTCAATACGTTAGTGTTGATGATAAACGTGCACCTCCACTTCCAGATGAAACTTCGTTTGAGGTAGGTGCCTGCCTCGGTATTCCCGCCATGACGGCGCACCGCTGCGTTCTGGGTGACGGACCGATTGCCGGTCAAACGATATTGATAACCGGTGGCGCCGGTCGGGTTGGTTATTATGCCATCCAGTGGGCCAAGGCAGCGGGTGCGAAAGTCATAGCCACAGCAAGTAACGATGCGGATCGGGACGCGTGCCTCACGCTTGGCGCGGACGCCGTTTGCAACCACCGGGAACCGGATTGGGGAACAAACGTTTTAAAATACAATCACGGAAGGCCTGTCGATCGAGTTGTGGAGGTCGAGTTTGGGACCAATCTCGAGCAGGTTTTGTGTTGTATTCGAACCGGCGGAACAATCTCGACGTATTCATCAAGTCAGATGGGCCAGCCACAACTGCCTTTCGTAAGAATGATGTTTATGGATATCACCATTCATCTGGTGATTGTATATGCGATGCCCGAACAGGCCAAAACAGAAGCCCTAGTGGCAATTAATATGGCTCTGGAACGAGACGATCTTAAACATCGCGTAGCCGAGGTGGTACCGTATCTGGAAATGGCTAGAGCCCACGAAATAATTGAAAGCGGTGCAGTTCGTGGCTGTGTGATTGCGCGCATGTCAGAATAATGGGGACAGTTTACTTAATTATTCCTGAATGATCGACTTCAGGGCATTAAGCACCTCGTCGGGCTTTTCGCTGAGCATGGCGTGTCCGCAGCGGGCCAGTTCAATAGTGCGGCTACCTTTGATACAGGCGGCCACGTTGCGAGAACTTACTGGTGCCGCCATCATGTCCTGGGTCCCGATAATAACAAGGCTTGGGCAGTTCACTTGTGCAGCAAGGTCTTCGCCGTCACGAAAACTGTTACACGCGCTGAGGTCGGCGTAGTAGACGTTTTCTCCCGCTCGCTCGAGTAAGCGCTCACCGCTGCCGCTCATCCACATACCGGGAACTTCATTTCCTCCCATATGCCCAGATCGGCTGTGGCTCCAACTGTTCGCCATATCAATGGCTGCGTGGCTGTTAGCTCTTGCCGCATCCAACAGTGGGTCGGCTACGGCCATCGGCGTTGATGTCCCCAGTAGCACCAGCTTGTTGGTGAACTCCGGGTGTCTTGCCGCGAGATTCAGTGCAACCAACGACCCCATGCTATGCCCCACGATAATGGCATTTTCTAACTCACAAGCTCTTAGCAAGGCACAAATCCAGTCCGCCATATCATCGATACTATTCAGCGCTGTACCCTTGCTGCGGCCGTGCCCGGGAAGGTCGGGAGCGACTACATTGAAACCGTGTCGGGCAAAGTGTCGCGATGGCATTACCCAAATGGTGTGGTCCATCCCCGCGCCGTGAATAAAGACGACACTGGCAGCCTCTTTTTTGTGATCACCGCTGCCGGTGGCGTAAAAAGTTTTGTCACCGTTAACTTCGATATACATGGTTAGTTCTCGTGGCTGGCTAGCTGGTTTTATTATGGCTTCTGAGAGGTTTTCAGGGCACGGCCCAGATCTGCAATAAGGTCGCTGGCGTCTTCCAGACCTATGGACAGGCGAATCAGTCCCTCGGTTATACCAGCAGCCGCCAGGGACTCAGCGTCCATGCGGTGGTGGGTAGTACTGGCAGGATGGATCACCAGGGACTTGGCGTCGCCGACATTGGCAAGGTGGGAGAAAACGGAGAGTGCTTCAATGAGTTTTTTCCCGGCGTCGCGGCCGCCTTTTACCCCGAAGCTGAATACCGCACTACAACCTTTCGGCATCAGCTTTTTCGCCAACTCGTGGTCCGGATGTTCGGGCAGGTCGGGATGATTGACCCATTCCACGTTTTCGTTCGATTTGAGAAAGTCGACAATCAGCCTTGTGTTAGAAATATGCTTGTCCATACGCAAGGACAGTGTTTCTATCCCCTGTAGTATATGAAAGGCCGTGGTCGGAGCCATGCAGGCACCAAAGTCGCGGAGTCCCTCCTTTCGCGCCCGGGTAATGAATGCCGCGGGGCCGAATTCCTCGGCAAATATCAGATTGTGGAATCCTTCGTAGGGCTCGCACAGCGTGTCAAATCTGCCTGATGCCTCCCAGTCAAAGGTCCCACCATCGACGATGATTCCTCCGATAACCACTCCGTGACCGCTGAGGAATTTGGTCGCAGAATGCATCACCAGATCCGCACCCAAACTGATGGGTTGGCACAGGTAGGGCGTTGTGAATGTCGCATCCACGAGTAGTGGCAGGCCAGCTTCGTGGGCGACTTTAGAAATTACGGGAACATTGAGTACTTCCAGTCCCGGATTGCCGAGGATCTCGCCAAAAACCAATCGCGTGTTATCGCGTATTGCCGCTCGGAATGCCTCGGGGTCTCGTGGGTCGACAAAAGTGGTTTCTATGCCGAAGCGGGGTAGGGTATAGGCCAGCAGGTTGTGCGAACCACCATAGATGCTGCGAGATGCGACGATATGTTCACCGGCGCTGACTATTGTGCAGATTGCCAGGTGGAGGGCTGCCTGCCCACTGGCGGTGGCGATGGCCCCAACCCCGCCCTCAAGAGCTGCTACACGTTCTTCCAGCACTGCGTTAGTAGGATTGGAAAGGCGTGAATAAACGTGCCCTGCGCGCTCTATGTTAAACAGGCCCGCAGCGTAATCGCTATCCTTGAACACATAAGAGGCAGTTTGGTAAATCGGCGTGGCACGGGCCCCGGTAGTAGGGTCGGGCCGCTGCCCAGCGTGCAAGCTCAGTGTGTCGAATTGTATTCCCTTGGATTTTGCCATGGTAAAGCCTCCTGCTGAATCAGCCCAGCATCTTAGCGAGCTTGTAGACTGATTACCACGTTGAGATGCGACGTTAGCGTGCTGCTATTTACACAGCCCACCACCTGCGAGTTTATAGGGTTCGCAGTTGTATATCAGACGACCGGCTTC
>JBLHKV010000082.1:0-13848 GCA_047618115.1 Halieaceae bacterium
TCGGGGCACAGAAGCTGCCACGGCAGATCGAAAGGCAGAAGAGGCGTCTCACCTGCAGCGCATGACGTTGGTTGCCGCAGCCCTGACGATGCCGGTCTTTATCCTTGAAATGGGCAGCCATATGGTTCCCGCAATTCATGACTGGGTTATGAACACGCTGGGCATGGGTGTCAGCTGGGTAATCCAGTTTGTCCTGACGACGATTGTTCTGGCGTGGCCCGGACGGCAATTCTACTTGAAAGGTTTCCCGGCGCTCTGCAAAGGTGCCCCGGATATGAATTCGCTAGTCGCGCTTGGTTCGTCGGCCGCCTGGGGTTTTTCCGCAGTGGCGCTTTTTGTGCCGACGCTTTTGCCCGCTGGCACACGCGTGGTCTACTTTGAAGCGGCAGCGATGATTGTGACGCTCATCCTTTTGGGTCGTTTTCTTGAAGCTCGTGCGAAAGGGCGGACCGGCCAAGCCATCCGTAAACTTGTTGGCCTGAGGGCCAAGACAGCGCAGGTGGAGCGGGATGGGCAACTGTTGGAGATGCCTGTTGACGATATCGTAGTCGGTGATCTCATCCATGTGCGTCCAGGTGAAAAAATCGCCGTCGACGGTGTGGTTGTCAAAGGCGTGTCTTATGTCGATGAAAGTATGATTACAGGTGAGCCTGTTCCAGTAGAGAAATCCGCTGATGCCGAGGTTGTGGGCGGCACTGTCAACGGCACTGGCGCGCTAACGTTCCGGGCGACCAAAGTGGGCGGCGATACCATGCTGGCGCAAATTATCCGTATGGTTGAAGATGCACAGGGCGCAAAATTGCCGATCCAGGACTTGGTCAACCGCATCACACTCTGGTTCGTGCCGGCAGTCATGGGCGTCGCCTTGGTAACTTTTCTGACTTGGTTGTGGGTTGGTCCTGATCCTGCACTCAGCTTTGCGTTGGTGGCTAGCGTGGCTGTGTTGATCATAGCCTGTCCTTGCGCAATGGGGTTGGCCACGCCCACGTCCATTATGGTGGGCACCGGACGCGCCGCAGAGCTTGGCGTGCTGTTTCGGCGTGGCGATGCGCTACAAAGATTGAACGAAGTAAAGACGATTGCTTTGGATAAGACGGGAACGTTAACTGAGGGTCGGCCTGAACTGACGGATCTGACTTTAACGACGGGCTTTGAAGAGTCCGATGTTCTGCGCCTGGTCGCTTCTGTTGAGGTCATGTCTGAGCACCCCATTGCGGCGGCCATTGTGCGGCGCGCAGAGCAGGATGGATTGTCCCTGGCGGCGGTTGCAGAGTTCAACTCCATCACCGGTTACGGCGTTAGCGCCGTCATTGAAGGCCGCAATATCCTTGTCGGTGCGGACCGATTAATGAACCGCGAAGGTATCGCCCTCGATGAGGTGAATGGGGTTGGCGACAGTTTGGGACGAGAGGGCAAGACGCCTCTTTATGCTGCAATCGACGGGCGCCTCGCCGCCATCATCGCTGTATCGGACCCGATCAAGCCCAGCACAGCTGAGGCGATTGCAGCCTTGCACGATCTGGGTCTTGAGGTCGCCATGATCACTGGCGACAACAAAGGGACAGCGAACGCTATTGCCGCAAAGTTGGGTATCGACACAGTCGTCGCTGAAGTGCTGCCAGAAGGTAAGGTCACAGCCATCGAAAAGCTGCAGCTTGGCGCGCGCCCGGTTGCTTTTGTTGGCGATGGCATCAACGATGCCCCCGCACTCGCCCGCGCCGATGTCGGCATTGCGATTGGCACTGGTACTGATGTGGCAATCGAGGCGGCAGATGTCGTGCTGATGTCGGGCGACCTGAAAGGTGTGGTAAACGCCCTACACGTTAGCCAGCTGACAATGTGCAACATTCGCCAGAACCTGTTCTGGGCGTTTGGCTACAACGCCCTGCTGATCCCGGTCGCTGCTGGCGTGTTCTATCCCGTGTTTGGGTTGATGCTGTCGCCGGTTCTGGCTGCCGGAGCAATGGCGCTTTCCAGCGTGTTCGTGCTGTCCAATGCGCTTCGCCTGCGCTGGATCAGCCCAACGCTCGCCGTGTCTAAATAGGAATTATCAGGTGAATATCGGAGACGTATCTAAACACGCTGGATTGCCGCCAAAGACGATTCGCTACTACGAGGATATTGGTTTGGTGACTCCCTTGCGAGACACGAACGGTTATCGCATTTTTCAAGCCAGTGACGTGCACAAGCTTGCGTTTCTAGGCCGCTCCCGTGCCTTGGGGTTTACTATAAAAGATTGTCGAAACCTCTTGACGCTCTGGGATGATCAGGCTCGAGCCAGTTCCGATGTGCGGGCGATTGCAAAACAGCACCTGGCACAGATCGAAAGTAAAATAGCGGACCTGCAAGCCATTCGGGATACTCTCACCCATCTGGTGCACGAATGCGCTGGAGATGACCGTCCCGATTGCCCAATTTTGGAGACCTTGCAAAAATTCCCGAATCTTTAATTTAGCTGCACAACCCCTTGAGTCATCCACACCGAGCGTGGGCCCGTATCAATCTCGAAAGTGAGCATCTTCGTGCTTGTCGGCCACTGCTATGATTGATCAATTATTATTGTTATGAATCCAAAAATAATTTGCTGTTGGGATGCCCCTTCTTCAGCTATATTTGCCGCGCTTTGGGCTGGAGAGTTGATTGATCACTTTTGGATGAGAACGGATGAAACGAGAAAACGCTTTAGATATTGAATCGGACGTGGAAGATTCCTTCGACGATTATGACGAAGACCTTGGTAAAGAATCTGAGCTGTATAGAGTACTGCCAGTTACGCAAAAAAGCCCATTAGAGCTTCGTCGCGAGATTGAAAGACGCATAGAACGCCGTCGTCTTCAAGACGATTTAGGCTTGTACAATATTGACCTTTGATTACCCCATAAATTGAGATGATGCGCATGAACGTTAAAATATTTGCTATAGCTATCTTTAGTTTTTTACTGTCGGGGCAGGCCCTTGCCCAGGACATACTCGAAGGTGTGTCGGAGGAAGTTCGCGATCAGTGTGCTGAGTACGCTGTGATCGATGAGGTACCACCGGAAGAAATGGATGAGTTTTTAGAAGAATGCATTCGCCTGGAAATGGAAGGGCTGGACAGCTACGAAGGGTCCAACGAGGAAGTCGACTCGTAATAGGGGGCTGATTCATAGATCTGCCACTCACCATAGCGTGCTCCTCAGTAGCGCGATGTGGTGAGTTTGTAGTCAGCACCTGCCCAAGCGGTTTGGAAACGACGGCCCATCTCTGCTGCAGTACCTTCGTCACCCTGGGCTAGCAGGGCCTGCTGCAGACCGAACAGAGAGTATCCGTTGTTCGGGTTGCGCCGCAGGTCCTCCCAGTACACTACCTCGGCTTCTCCTGGCCGCCCCGCCTCAATCAGTACCGCGCCAAGTACCTGCCGTACCGGGAAGTACCAGTCCGGCGGCTCGTTGTAGAGCAGCGAATCTTGCAGGCGCACGGCGCGGTCGAGCTTGGCAAGAGCCGCATTATAATCACCGTTGCGAGCATCCATTTCTGCAGACAAAACGTTCTCAGCTATTTGTATGAGACTGCTTGCCGCGGCGAAGCCGATTGCATAGCCCGCCTCAGCGCTAACCGCTTGCGCTTGTTGCTGCAGGTGTTCCAGCTCCATACGAGCTTTGTCTTGCTGGCCCGTATGATTGAAGGCCATACCGCGGCCGTAATGCCAAACCCCCCGCATGAAAGGGCCCGTGCCCCTCGGTTTAGGTTCGGTTAGCACTTCTTGCCACAGTCCGAAGCGCACCATGGTGAAGATGGGCTGACTGCGGAAGGACTCATTCAGGCCGAAAGGGTTGTCTTTCATTTGTGCCGGCATCTTGTCTTCAATCTTGCGAGCTGCCGTCATGGCTTTTTCCCGGTTGCCCAGAAACATGGCAGACCAGACCTGAAAGTGAATATTGTGCGGGTAATAACCCAGCGGCACGATGCCCTGTGCATTACATTGGCTGATATAGCGTTCATCCGCTCCGGCGGCGAGAGCATTTACGTCCCAGGAGTCCTGGTAACGACCCACCCGCATGTAGATATGTGAAGGCATATGTACCAGGTGGCCGGCGCCGGGCAGCAACGGTCGTAGGTCGTCTGCCGCCTTCACTCCCAGGTTCGGCCGGTAAGACTCAACCGCGTGTATATAGTAGTGATTGGCCGCCGCGTGATCGGGTTGGCGTGCCAATACTGATGCCAGGACTTCCAGCAGGACCGCTGTCTGCGCCTTAGGTGTGCCATCTTTGTACCAGTAATCCCAGGGGTTGGTGTTCATGATGGCGGCGGCGTAAAGAGTGGCCGCATCCAGGTCGTCGGGATATTTGGCGGATAGCGCTGCCATGGCCTCAGCGTAGGCTCCATCCAGCGCGGCTCTGTCTGCGCTGGGGTCGGTACTGTATCGGGTAGCCAGGGCATCGATATAATCTGCCTCACGCTCTGTCACCAACGCCTTCAGCGCCAGGGCTCGTTGTATGGCGTCCCAGGTGCTGGCCACTACATTTTCCTGCATAGGCAGGTTCAGGTTTGGTCCAAGCACCAGCGCCCAGCCCCAGTAAGCCATGGCGTTGTCCGGGTCCAGTCGCACTGCTTCTTTAAAGGAGCGCAGGGCTTCGGAATGATTGAAACCGGTGTTAAGGCGCAGACCCTGGTCGAAGAAATACTGAGAGGAGGTGCTGTTGGTGGTGACCTTGAAATGATGCTTCCCCAGTCCTTGCAACCGGGGGGCGATGGGCTCGCTCGCCGTGAAAGGGTCTGCGGCCAGTGCGCGGGGGTCGTGAACACCTGCCCACGATTGCTGCCCAAAGATGACCAAGAATGCCATTGATATACAAAGTTTACGCATGGGGTAGCCTGCTAATAGATGAAATCCTATCTGCTAACCCTAACAGAGATGCACTATTTCGCCAGTCGATATCAATGTCACCATTGAGGATCCCGGTTTTGGCGGTATGACATCGACCGATCACGTATGCCCCGGGGCTGCGTGCTCCAGCGTTATCACCGTGATATTCTAGGGCTTCATGCCCCCGGGGCACTAGCTACCAAGGGCACTGAGTAACATGGTTCAACAATGTCATAACTGCGGGTCGGAACAGATGGCATTTCTGTACGCTGCGCCGGGCTTTGATACCACCGTGCAACAATCGCCTGTGCACTACAACATTCTGCGCTGTGCACAGTGTGATATGGCCAATACAGAACTACTGCCCGGTAGTTCCATGAATGTAGAATACTCCGGTGAGTACTACGGTTCCGCAACGGGTAAGTTCCTGGGGTTCATAGAAAGTTTCCTTCTGTTGGCGGCTGGTGTTCGGGCAAAGCGCATCCTGCGCCTGTGGCGACGGTCCACTGGAGATCAGCAGTCCCCTTCTGTGCTCGACATCGGCTGCGGCAGGGCGCTACTGCTGCGTGCGTTCCAATCGATGGGAGCTACCGTACTGGGGTTGGAGAGGGCTGAGTTCCCCATCGCCGACAGCAACAGTACTTTCGTTTGCCATGGCTCCCTTGCCGATGCTGAATATGCTTCCAGCCAATTTGATATCGTTGTACTTTGGCACGTACTTGAACATGTGGAGAAACAGGAATTACTGATGGACGAAATTACTCGTCATCTCAATCCGGGGGGGTTACTGGTGCTGGCCGTGCCAAATTTCGCCAGCCTGCAACAACGGCTGTTCACCCGCAACTGGTTTCACCTCGATTTACCCCGGCATCTGGTGCACATTAAAGCAGATTGGCTAACCGATCGGCTGTGCTCCAGCGGCTACACGATTGAAGGCCTACATCATATCGACCTCCTCCAAAACACGTATGGGTTTATTCAAAGCAGTATGAACAGGCTGGTGCCGAGGCGACAGAATGCCTATTACCGATTTCTGAAACAGGGCGGCAGCCGATCTCCTGCGGCGCTGGTATCGTTTTGTGGCTGGAGCCTCCTGGCAGCCATGCTCCTTCCGGTGGCAGTATTCGAAAATTTCCTCAGCGCCATCCTTGGTTCCGGTGCTACCATCCAGGTTTTGGCCAGGCGGGGAGAAGACAGTGATCAACGGTAAAAACCTGTGCGTCGTTATGCCGGCCTACAATGCAGCGCAAACCCTGGAAAAAACCTATCGTGAGCTGCCCTTTGATATTGTCGACAGCGTTATTCTGGTCGACGATGCAAGCAGTGACAATACCCTGGCAGTTGCAAAATCTCTGGGTATCGATCAGGTTGTGGTGCACGATAAGAACCTCGGTTACGGCGGCAACCAGAAGACTTGTTACCAGACGGCGCTGTCTCAGGGTGCCGATATCGTAGTTATGGTACACCCCGATTATCAATATACGCCTAAGCTGATCCGAGCGATGGCATCGCTGATAGCAGAGGGGGTTTTTGACTGTGTTCTGGGTTCCAGAATTCTCGGGGTGGGTGCGGTAAAAGGTGGTATGCCACGCTACAAGTACATCGCAAATCGCGCGCTGACTTTTTTTCAGAATGTTCTTGTGGGCTACAAATTGTCTGAGTACCACACTGGTTTTAGAGCGTTCTCCAGTACCATTCTGGAATCTCTCCCACTCTCAAAAAATTCAAACGATTTTATTTTTGATAATCAAATGCTACTGCAGATTATCGCGGGGAATTACTCCATTGGCGAGATCACCTGCCCGACGCGGTATGCTACCGACGCATCTTCCATTGCCGGCCTCCCCGCCATCAGGTATGGATGTGGCGTTATTTATCAATCCATTGTGTACCGGCTGACCAAACTTGGCCTGATCAACAGCAACTACAGTATCTGAATACGCTGTTCTAAGAGACTCGACGGCGCGATGGTATTCTAGAAAACGACTGAAAATCTCGCACGTGCCCCCTCCACGGGACGCCAGCGATTGCCATCGCGTGGCATCCAGAGAATATAGTAGTCCGGGATGGTTCCGCGGTACTCCACGGTATGCTCGCCACGGCTTAGGTCAAATGTATCGCCTACCACAACACCATCGATAAGCAATTCACCGGACGTTACGACTGCCGCTGGCTCGACGAAATACGTTGCCTGCGTCACGGCGATAAAACTACCTTTTTTTGTACTTTCAAAACGTGACCCCCACAGTTTTATATCGCCGCTGTAAGGTTGAAAGTGGGTCCGGAGAAATAGCTTAAGCGGTTGCGGCAGACCATTGAAGCGGGTGTCTCGCAATTCGGCTACTGTCTGGTTTGAAAGAATGTGCTGAGGAACCTCGTTCGCGAGTTCTGTGGCTTGAGATTTACGGATACCAGCGTCCGTGTAGTACATGAAATAGGCATGAGGACGCGATACAAAGCTGCCGCTATTGTCGTAAATGGTGTCTCCTGGGTCAGTAAGACGGTTGATGTCCTTCAATACGCTAAGTTGATATTCATTTGTTCGCGCTGCTTGCTTAGCCAGTTTTGTGGTGACGCGGTGGGTCATGAAGGCAATCAGTAGTAAACATGCGAAAGTAACAAATACTGGTGAGACTGAGCCTTTCTTCGACGCAGAACGGCTAAGATGCCATAGTTCCATCATGCCCCTCGCCGCGAAAATACAGCACATATTAACCACAGGAATATAGCTATAGGCGAAGGCAGCCTGCTGTATGGAAACTGAAAGAAAAGTACTTACGAGCAACCCCACGAGAAGTTGGTCCGTCGGGTGTGTGTCGCTACTGTTTCCGAGCTTTCTAATGGTTGTGACCAATC
Source organism: Halieaceae bacterium (assembly GCA_047618115.1). GTDB lineage: Bacteria > Pseudomonadota > Gammaproteobacteria > Pseudomonadales > Halieaceae > CALJGI01. The sequence goes on from JBLHKV010000082.1 coordinate 7,703, forward strand.
CGATTGTCGAGAAAATAAGTATCCACCAATAGTCCTGAATCAATCGAAAGCTGTGATCGTGCCAGGAGAATCCGGGATATGTGTCCTGGTGGTGTGCGCCCCAGGCGATGGTATATTTCCACCATTCAGCCCACGTGCCTGTGAGAGTGAGGTAGCTCATAGCACCTAGGACAACAATCAAAGCGCCTGCGGCGAACCATATTGGTTGGCCCAGAATGTAGCGGGCCGCATGCGAGCGAGTCTTCTGCCACAGCAGCATGTCGGCGATCCATGCTGCGATGAAGACACTGCCGTAGTAATAGACCTTTTGGGTTGTCCAACACGCCAGAGCAAAGGTGGCACCGGCCAGAACAGCGCGTATTTTGGGCCCCGGGCGTGTCATGTAGGGAAGGGCCGCAGCCGTTAAAATGAGTGAGAATGCCAATACGTCCGGGCGAATTTCAATCCAGCGAATGACGTGATCGACAATGAGTAAGGCCAGAATAGGGCCACATAGCGCCATAATCCCGGAGTCATCGTGATTGACTCTCCACATAGACCACATCGTCAGGAGCACAGGTCCCAGCATGAGCCAACGCATCGTGGTGATCAATGTAGGGTCGTCGCCATTGAGTGTGAATACCACAGACAGAAGCTGGTAAAGAAGCGGCACGTGTATTTCGAAGAAATCATGCCACGGGAGTTGGCCCTTCGAGACCAGCCAGGCAGCGTGGGCATAGGTGAGTTCGTCGATCGCGAAGACCTTTGACATACTGAGCAACACCAATTGTGCGAACAGCAGTAGCAGAATTGAAATTAGAACAACCCCAAGAATCTTCGTAGGGTTTAAACGAGTCAGCTTTGAGAGCATAGATGGGGCCCTGTCCCTGGTGAAGTTATAATTCAAACAGCCATCGGCAATTCAGATAAATCCTCACACTACCTCGAAGTCGGATAGATTGGGCGCCAATGTTTGCTGCCAGTATTCCCAATGTGTTCCTGGCCAATTTTGCGTGACCCTGCCTCGATCATTTTTATACCAACTGCTGACGATAGGAGAGCCCCAGGCGCGCTGCTTGTTCAGTGCGTCGATTTCTTCGATATAACGCGCAAGCGGTTCTGGTTTGCACTCCAGACTTTTATAGCTGTTTTCCAGTTGCAGCTTAATGCAGCCGGAAATATAACGCATCTGACACTCCACAAAGAAAACAATACTGCTACCCACAACAATATTGGTGTTGGGACCATACAGGCAGTAGAAATTTGGGAACTGAGGTATCACTATGCCTTTGTAGGCTTGAGGATTGCCGCCCCATTGACTGACGAGTTCCGCATCATCTTTACCGATCACTTTCATCGGCGTTAGAAGTTGGTCGGCCTGAAAACCGGTTCCATAGATTATGACGTCTGCGCGGTGCAAAGTTCCGTCTGTCGTAACAACACCCTCAGCCACGACCTTCTCAATACCTTCAGTACTCAGGGCAACGTTGTCTCGTTGCAATGCAGTGATCCAGGAGCCATCGTCCAGTACTGGCCTTTTCCCTCCCACAGGATAATTTGGAATTAGTTTGCCAAGTAGTTCGCTGTCGCCATTGACTTGTTCTTTTAGAGATTCGATCAGAGCTTCCCGAAACATTGCATTGGCTTCGCTAACGGTATCGTTTACTCCCTCCCAGTTTTCGTCCGCGTAGAGCAGGGGGAGATAGCCATCTACAGCCTGGCTGCGGAAAAGATAGAACCGATACCAGCGAGCATAAAAAGGTAATTCTCTAAACAGCCACAACTCCTGTTCTGTCATCGCTTGGTGATACTCTTCCACCGGTATAAGCCACGGGGGAGTACGCTGAAAAATGGTGAGTTGATCACACTGGGGCGCTATAAGAGGTACAAATTGAACCGCGCTGCAACCCGTCCCAATCACAATAACGCTCTTGCCGCTAAGATCGTGCTGGTGTTCCCAGTGCGCTGAGTGAAACGCTACTCCAGTAAAGGAATCCAGCCCTTCTATATCCGGAAACTTTGGAGTATTCAGCTGCCCCACGGCGCTGATGACACTTCCCGCCTCTAAGGTTTTGCGCTTCCCGCCGGATTCGGTCTTAACATGCCACAGTCCGGTGTCTTCAGCGTACGTACTGCAGATGACCGACGTATTCAGATGGATGTGTTTGCGAAGACTGTACTTTTCGACAATGCCAGCGAAATAGGCATACAGATCTGCCTGACCGGAATAGTGACCTGGCCACTGATTGTTGGGCTCGAACATGTAGTTGTATAGATGATTGGATGAATCGACCTGGCAGCCGGGGTAGGTGTTTTCGTGCCACGTGCCCCCTATTTCGCTATTTTTTTCTATAATTTCAAAAGGGATGCCCTGCTGTTGTAGCCGGATGGCTGCAAGAATGCCCGACATACCACTGCCGATGATAATGACTTTGTAGCTCTCATCCATCTGCTGTGTATCGATGGTCACTTTACGACGGTCTTCCCCAAAAAGATTGAGCTCCTCCAGTAGAAAGGGGTTTATGGCCTCGGCTGTTTCTTGGCCGGTGATGCTTGCCATTGTGGCAAATATGACTGCTTCTGAGGGGGTGGGAAGCTCCTGACACCCCGCATCTCGATAGTTTCTTATTACATCGAAGGCCATCTCTCGCGCGGTTTCCCGTTGCTCCTCGTTCAAGCCGTCTTGTTCTTCGCTCACTATGTCGAGCTGCGGTTGCACCTGTTTGAAGTGATCGGTACTCCCTTTGAAATGGACGAGAGTTGCCAGTAGTGCAGGAATATGAGCGAGCTCCAGTGCCTCCCGGAGCATTGCGTCGTCGGCGTCGCCCAGCGACTGGCTCCATTTACTCATGTTCTTCCCCATGGGATATATCGTTAGATTGAATGTTGCAGCTTAGGAAAAAGAAGCATACTAAATTCGCGCTGCCATCGGCAATTTATATAAACTGAGGTCGGCATCTGGTGCGTCGCGGCAGTGAGACAGTATCTCGCAAGCGATAACGGGGAGGGGCTGTATCAGCTCGTGACTCGCCGTCGCTTTTTATAGGACGCTTTACTGGCTTTGATATCTTTCAGTCCTTCTGGCAGCACTGCTTGGCTCTGGGCTATCAGTTGATGGAGCGACGCCTCTAAGGGCTGCATAAAACCGTTATAGCTACTTTTCCGCTGGCTGATAGCGTCGAGCTCGGTTTCCCAGCGGGCCGTCATGTCCGGTGTGGATGCCATCTTGGGCAAGCTGTGGATCAGGCCTTTGCCTGCCGCTGTGGCACGAATTTGTTTGCCGTTGCGGATGAGAAATTCACGTGTAAACAACAGTTCAATAATGCCTGCCCGCGTGGCCTCGGTGCCCAGGCCATCGGTATCTTTCAAGACTTTGCGAAGATCTGGGCTTTGCACATGACGGGCAATGCCGGTCATCGCAGCCAATAAACTCGCATCGTCAAAGTGGTTAGGGGGTGTAGTTTGTTTCTCTAATACTTCCCCTGTCTCACAAAAACACGAATCCCCTTTCTTTAGATTCGGCAATTGCGTATTTAATACAGACTCGTTTTTGGCGCCCTCGTTTCGGACCGGGAACAATTGCTTCCAGCCCGGCTTTAGGAGTGCTCTGGCCTTGGCAATAAAATGACCGCCGCCAATATCCAGGTCAATCTGACTATCGCTGTACTCGTGGGCAGGATAAAACTGTGCCAAGTATTGGCGGGCCACCAACTCATATATATTCTGCTCAGCCTGGCTCAGCTTATTGGCATCTACTTTCCGCGCGGTAGGAATGATCGCGTGGTGCGCTTGAATCTGGCTGCTATTCCAGACTTTACTTTTCAAGTTTTGATCGGCGTCACGGGCAGCCTGGCTCAGCGCTGGGCAGTTATTCGCCAGGGCATTAATAACAGTGTTGCGATCGGCGAAATGCTCAACCGGCAAAAAACGGCAGTCTGAGCGGGGGTAAGTCAGTAGTTTGTGGCGCTCGTAGAGCGCCTGGCAGGTATCGAGTACCTGCTTAGCGCTCATAGAGAAACGCTTGGCTGCTGCGATTTGTAGGGCCGACAAATTAAAGGTCAGTGGGGGAGGCTGTTTCTTTTGCTTGCAGTTGTTGTTCGTAACAATGGCAGCCTGTTGATTGATACGTGACAATATATTATCTACCAATGGCTTCGACAGTATCCGGCCGTCGTCATCCTGCCAGGGTTGGCAAGCTTCACTGGGCTGCCACTTGGCCTTAAAATGCTCCCCTTGCTGGGTCACCACATGGGCGATAAGCTGATAAAAAGGTTTGGCAACAAAGCCTTCGATCTCCTCGTCGCGCCTCACCACCAGCCCCAGTAACGGCGTCTGGACCCGACCGACCGACAGTACGCCTTGGTAGCCCACCTTGCGTCCCATTAGGGTGTAGGCACGGGTCATATTAATCCCGTATAACCAGTCGGCCCGTGAGCGGGCTAATGCTGAAGTCGACAGCGGTACAAACTCTTTATTGTCCCGCTGTTGCGCAAGGGCCCGGCTCACCGCCGCCGGATTGAGGTCGTTGATCAGGCAGCGCTGGATACTGTCGCGCTTATTGCCGCTCACCTTGAAATAGTCAATCACCTGGTCGACCAACAACTGTCCTTCGCGATCAGGATCGCCGGCATGGACCAGCTGATCGGCCTCCTTCACCAGCTTGCGCAATACGGCCAATTGTTTGCGGCTACCGGCCTTGGCTTTGAGCTGCCACTCTCCGGGTACAATAGGCAGGTGCTCCAGTCGCCACTGCTTGAAGCTGGCGTCGTAGGTATCGGGCTCCGCTTGCTCCAACAGGTGGCCTATACACCAACTAACACAATCACCGTTGCCCGCATAGATACAGCCATCGGCTTTGCGATGAGGTTTGGGTAGGACATCGGCAATGGCTCGCCCCAGACTGGGTTTTTCGGCTATATATAGTCTCATGAGGCCTACAATACTGTATATATACCCAGTTATCCAGACTGTTTTTGAGTGCCTCAATCGACCTCAATCTTGTTCAGTTAGGCGCTGCATAGATAGAGCATTTAGAGCCCATGCCGACATTTGCGTAGCGGACTATTTGGTAGTAATACTGGGGGGATACAGATAAAATCGCCTGCGAAATTAGCCGCCCAAGACAAAAGTAGATTTACATGACCAAAAAGATTGAGCTGTTAGCACCCGGTGGAGATGTTAATGCGATTAAAGCTGCCATTGTGGCAGGTGCCAATGCAGTGTATTGCGGTCTCGATACCTTCAATGCACGTAACCGGGCGACCAACCTCTCCTTTGATGATCTAACCGGTATTGTTAAGCTGGCTCATAAATATGACTGTGAGATATTTTTGACCCTAAATATAGTAATTTTAGAGCACGAAATAGTGGGCATGATTAAGCTATTGAACAAGCTGGTGAACAGTGGAATCGATGGCATTATTGTGCAGGACCTAGGAATGTTTAACCTGGTTAAAAAGCATTTCCCAAGCTTGGACATACACGCCTCAACTCAGTTAACAACGCATAACGAAGGGCAAGTTAAGTTTCTGTCTAAAGTAGGTGCTTCGCGCGTTAACCTGTCGCGTGAACTAAACCTGGCTGAGATTAAGGCATTAACAAAAGTGGCTCATGATGCACAGGTACTAACAGAAGTATTTGTTCATGGTGCCTTGTGCATCGCATTTTCTGGTCAATGTTATTCAAGCTCGGTCAGTGTCGGTAATTCCGGCAATCGTGGCCGCTGCAGTCAGGCCTGCCGTGATGAATATGAACCCACAGCCACCGGTAATAAATTTCCGCTTAACTTAAAAGACAATTCAGCCTATTTTGATCTGCCCGAACTGGTGGATGCTGGTGTCGACTCATTAAAAATAGAAGGGCGAATAAAGGGCGCCCAGTATGTGCATACTGTGGTTGATACCTGGCGAAAACAGATTAATACGTTTGTTGAAACAGGTAAGTTGTTGGATGACGATTCAAATCTATATAAGGTTTTTAATCGAAATTTTACCAACCTTTTTTTGAAGGGCGACATGAAGAAATCGATGTTTATCGATAACCCTCGCGACCATAGTTTTACACACGCCAACGAAAAAAGTAATGCTATATCTGTTGTTCAAATACAGGAAACACAGCAAGAGTTATCTCAAGAAAAAAATGAGATAGGGGTTCTTGTAGATGAGAAA
>JBLHKV010000083.1:0-13766 GCA_047618115.1 Halieaceae bacterium
TCCATTGTCATTTGCTTCCCGGGATAGATGATGGCCCCGACACCATGGAGCAGGCGCTGGCCATGGCCCGTCATGCGGTGGCCAGCGGCATCACCCACTCTATCGTCACCCCCCACGTCCACCCCGATCGTTACGACAACGACCACCATTCCATCCAATCAGAGCTAAGCAGTTACAAGTCTGCACTACGGGCTGCCCAAATACCCCTGCAGATTGGTATGGCCGGGGAGGTCCGCTTGTCGGCGGAAATACTGACCCTGGTGGAGGAAAATCGCATTCCCTTTCTAGGTGAGTGGCAAGGCAATAAGGTCATGCTGTTGGAGTTTCCCCACGGTCACATTCCCCCGGGTAGTGACAAGCTGGTGGAATGGCTGTTAAAACGCGATATTCTGCCCATGATTGCCCATCCCGAGCGCAACAAGGGCGTTATGCGCGACCGCCGGCAACTGGAACCCTTTGTAAAGCTGGGCTGTTTATTTCAGGTGACTGCCGGGTCGGTAGCCGGTAACTTTGGTGGCCCCGCGCAGCGCTGCGCTGAGGACTTGCTGGCAGCAGAGGTGGTAACCGTATTGGCGTCAGATGCCCACAACCTTAACAGCCGACCGCCTGAGTTAAGAGCCGGTGTCGAGGCCGCCAGCCGTATTATTGGCGAAGCGAACGCGCAGGCCCTGGTAGTCGACAACCCAGTCAAACTGGTCGGTAGCCAGTTTGACGACTGAGCACCTGCCGGTATCACGCAAAGCCTTGGCGGTGGGCACGCTGGTTATTTGCCTGTACAGCATTTGGGTGGCGGGGCGCTGGATAAGCGCCGATGTCTTTTTTCAGCAGGCCGAAAAACTACAAAAAAAATGGGACAAAGCCGGCCTCGTCGAAACCCGGGCCGAGTGGCAGCGGGGTAAGAATCGGGTAGACCGGGCCCGCGACTTCAGCCCAAACAACCCCAGCATTCTGTCGCTGGCAGCTCAAATCAACCTTGCCTACGCCTATGCGCCAAACCCAGAACCGGATCGGGCCACACGTTTACTCCAACAGGCTGAAGCCGACCTGACAGCGGCGCTATCGCTGCGCCCCAAGTGGGCCTACGACTGGGCCAATCTGGCAATACTAAAAGTGCGTTTGTGGCAAATTGATGACGGTTTCTCGCATGCCATCTACAAGGCGCTGGAGTTTGGCCCGCTGGAAGTACTCGTGCAAAGGCGGGTTATCAGAGCGGGCTTTGTCGCCTGGCCAAAATTGGATAAGCCGCTTCAAACCGCGCTGTTAGACGCATTCGCCAGTGGGTTACGGCTGAGCGCCGAGCAAACAAAGTGGCTATTTGCCATTGCGGAGCGCTTCAGACGCACGGAAATGGTGTGTAAAGCCATGCAGGAGCGCTCGCTGCAAAACTACATCGAAAAGTATTGTGAGCCAGGCTAGCGCGCCTCGCGAGCAACCCGTGCCTCACCAACAAGAGGACCGCTGGCTATTTGGCGCCTTCCTGGGGCTGCTGCTGTGGGCGCCCTTACCGTTGGGCAGTAATCGCCCCTGGTCCTGGTCGCTGCTGTGTGCCGGCATTTGCCTGCTGGCTGCGGCTTGGCTAATCCAGTTTCTGCGCCAAAGAGTAACGCTAACACCGCTATTCCAGCGCGCCTTACCTGCCATAGCGTTGCTAGCCATTGCCCAGTGTTGGGTAGCCCTGCAACTGCTGCCCTTTGAATGGGCCTCAACAGACCCCTACATGACCAAAGTGCGCCTGTTGCAGGGCGTAGCCTACAGCCTGGTGTTTTGCCTGGTGTTATTACTGGTTAATACCCGAGAGCGGATGCGGGCGCTGGTGTATGTGGCCGTGGCCAGTGGCGTTTTTCAGGCCACATTTGCAGGGTTTATGCTGCTGTCGGGTATGGAACACGGCTTTTTTGTGGAAACCCATAGCGACCGCGGTCGGGCTACGGGCAGTTTTATTAACGCCAATCACCTGGCCGGCTATCTGGAGATGTGCCTGGCTTTTGGTATTGGCCTGCTACTGGCCGATCTCGCCCATATCCCGTCCGGCAATAGACGAGAATTCTGGCGACGAACCATAAAAACGCTGATTGGCCCCAAGACAGTTGTTCGCCTCAGCCTGGCGGTAATGGTTATTGCGCTGGTGCTAAGCCGCTCCCGTTTGGGCAATGTCGCCTTTTTCTCCAGCCTGTGCGGCGTCGGCCTGGTTGGCCTGTGGCTACAGCAGCGTTTATCCCGTAACGCCATTCTGTTCTTTGTCAGCCTTCTGGTGATCGACCTGATGATAGTGGGTAACTGGTTTGGCATTGAACAATTGGCGGAGCGGCTCGGCAATACGAATGCAGCGCACGAACAACGCGATGAGGTGGCCGGTGACGCCCTGCAACTTATCGAGGACAACTGGCTGACGGGGACCGGGGCGGGTACTTTTTACACCAATTTTCCACGCTACCGGGGCGCAGATTTCAGAGGCTACAACGACCACGCCCACAATGACTATCTGGAGTTTTGGTCTGAATATGGTGCTATAGGCAGTGTTCCATTGGCGGCGCTGGTGCTTTGGAGTGTGGCGCTCTCTCTCAGGGCTCAGAGAGAGCGCCGCGATCGTCTGGCCAAGGGCATTGGCTTTGCCGCCAGTATGGCCATTATCTCCTTACTGATTCACTCCAGCGGAGACTTTAATCTACAGATACCCGCTAATGCCATGCTGTTTATGGTTGCATTGGCCATGGCCTGGTGGAGTCGATACTTTGCTATAAAGAGCCCCTAGGATCCGCTCGTTGGTACCAAATCACCGAGCCCAAGATCAACAAATACCGTTGTGATACTGGCTAACTGAGTCGGCGCCAAAGTGGTTGCCAGTTCCGCGATAGCGGCGGCCAGACCGGGACTATCGTTAATTGCCTCGGCGACAAGGTTGGCAGCAGAATCGGGATCAGAGATAGATTCGGCCTCGATAGTAGCGCTGAGTGCATCGAGAATGGGCACACCGGCCAGTACCAGGGCTCTATAAATGTCCGCAATAGAGGTGTTACCCTTGGCTTTGGCATTGGCTATAGTGGTGGCCACATCAACTTTGGCGTCAATATCGGCTTTAACATCCGAATTGAGATCGGCATAGGCAAACGAAATTTGAAAGGCGAGTACAATCGCAACTAAAGTCCGTATCACGACAGGACCTCCGTAATAGTGTTCAGTGTGCAAAGTTTAGCAAAAAAAGAACGCTAGGGTCGAGTTCATTCAACACAAACTGTGTGAATCTTATAACCGCCTTGAAGGAGCTGGACAGTATTACAATTTGGGGTACAGGTACGGCACTGCGCGGGTAGCGTGATGGGAAATACTAGCAGATTTTCCGAAATACGGAAAATAAGAATAATAACGCCTTTACTTAGCAAGCATTCGAGCGATAACGGGCAACGGCCTTACTTTGCGCAGGTCATTTTTTGCGTTGGAGTTTTCGATGTCGCGAATATTTTGCAGAATCTGCTCGCTCATCAGCAGCGCCTGATCGGCATCCCGGACGAGCCTGGCGGTGGTTTTGATCAAAGGCAGTTCGAAGAGATATTTGCCGCCGATGCCACTGATAATCCACGTTATGGAATAGCCCGAGCGTATGCACAAAGCGCCGAGTTGTCGCGCGGTTAATCCGGCTCCTTCACCGCGTATAGCGCCGGCGCGCAGCCGGTAAAAAGCGGACTTGGATAAACTCAGCATCTCCATTATGCTTTCCCGACCAATCACGGAAAACATTTCGTGCAGTCGCTCTCTGGTGTTTTCTTGCATGTCGTCTGCGGCCAGCTTCAAAAACGTTGCCTGTGCTTCAAAATCCTGCGACATCCATTCTTTTTGATTCATGGCGCCTCTGTTTCTTTCCGGCAAGCTATTATTATGGTTGTTATCAATGAAAACGCACGTCCGTGTGCAACAGGGCTCCCATAAGCTACATCCTAGTAAAGTTTTGAAGGATGTGGAATAACCCAAAGGACTTATACCCGTTTCCCTCATCGGGGTTGTACTATCAATACCTTTCTTATCTGCGGCTGGGACTAAAAGCGACACATGCGCGTTTTACTGGTGGACGACCATTCGTTGATACGAACTGGTATACGAGACAGTCTCAGCAAGCATTACCCGTCGGTAATCGTCACGGAGGCGGGTTCGGGTAAGGCCGCGCTGGACCTCGCGGCGCACCAGTCTTTTGATCTCGCACTTATGGATCTTTTTATTCCCGGCGAGAAGCTCTTCCAGCTGATCAAACAAATTTGTAACGATAATGTAGACCTGCCCGTGATTGTGCTCACCTCATCGGAACACCCCGCGCATATCAGGCGTTGTATCGATTTGGGTGCGGTGGGCTATGTCTCCAAATCGTCGTCGCAGACTACTTTGTTCGAGGCGATTGATCTTGTTTTGGCGGGGGGGATCTACCTGCCAGCTGCCATTCTTGATCAACCCGAAGGGACCGGCCAAGCAGACCCACTGGCGATGAGTTATATGGACGTAAACCGTCTGTTGACCTCGCGCCAAATGGACATTCTGACGCTGATAGCACAGGGCCAAACCAATAAGGAGATGGCGAGACATCTGCAGCTATCCGTCGATACGGTCAAAGTACACGTTAGCGCGGTACTCAAGGGCCTTGGCATGACCAACCGCACCCAAATTGCCATCCTCGGGGAAAAATTGGGCTTAAAACCACAAGGCCTGAGTTAGTGCCACACTCGCTGCGCCAGACCATTTCTATAGCTCTTCTGATATTAGCGGGCGGCTTTACGAGTTTCGCCAGTCACGCGAACACCCTCGTTGTGTTGAGTGCGGGCGGCGGGGTGTACATAGAAATTCTATCTGAACTCACCAAGAGGTCGGTGCTGAACCCGGGTCAATATCACTTCGTCGCATTGAGCGACAGCGAAACCCTACCCAGTTTGCCCGACGCGACCACAGGTATCATTACCATAGGGACACGGGCCGCCCAGGCGGTCTATCAACTCCAGCCCGCCGTGCCGGTACTCAGCGCTTTAATAACCGAAAGCGGCTTTGCCCACCTCGCCAACACTCACTACGCGTCCCTGGACGAGGCTCACCAGCAGGGCGTCTCGGCGATCTATCTGGATCAACCTCTGCGACGGCTTTACCGGCTGGGTGTACTGGCGCTGCCCAATTCGAAGCGAGTTGGCGTATTGAGCAGCGATATATCGCTCACTGCTGACAAATCGCTGACCACCGCAGATTCAACAAGGGATATTGAAATAGACTTCACGGTGGTCAGCGGCGATGCGCGGCCGATTAATTTACTCGGGCCCATCATCAAAAACAGTGACTTTGTTATCGTCCTGCCGGGCAAAAAATCCATCAACGTATCCGCGGCCAGGTGGATTTTGCAGTTTGGCTCGCAGACGCGCACGCCGGTTATTGCTTATTCAAAAAGATACGTCGCATCGGGAGCGCTGGCGGCGGTCTACACGTCGCCGGCTAATGTGGCCGAACAGATACAGAGCGTGCTGGCTGCGCCTCGCCCAGTTCACGGTGCCCGGGGCAGGACATATCAGCCGGAAACTTTCTCGATAGAAATCAACCCGACGGTGGCAAAAGCACTCGGAGTACCCCTGAGTGAAAAGAGTTTTTATCACGATGAAATTCAACGTATGGAGGGAGCGGAGTAATGGCTTCTTTCAAAATTAGAAGCGGTATGCGGAGCAAGATTCTTGCTCTCGTGATTGTCCCGGTGCTGAGTATTAGCATTGGCTTAAGCTGGTATTTTATGGCAGCGCGACAAGCTGATCTGACCAACAGCCTGCAACGCCTAGGCACTGCCATGGCGCTGGGTTTCGCCGCAGCGAGTGACTTACCTGTCTTTGCAGGTGATGTGGAGGCTCTTCGAAAAGTTGCCCGGTCAGCGTTGCAGGACGCCTCCGTAATGGGGGTGTCTTTTGTTGCTATTGACGGCCCCATACTGTTCTCAGAGGGGGAGCTGGGCCCCTCGGGCAATGCACAAATGCCCGAGGACTCTCTCTGGCAGCTGGGCCAATATCGGGGAGCCAGGTTTTGGTATTTTCGCGGTACCATCAAATTACATGCGGAAACCATGGACGACTACCCCGGCGCGGAACAGGACAATGACTCCGCGCTCGGGTGGGTAGTTATTGCCATGTCTTTGGATGAGTATCACCAGGCTCGCTCCGAAAATTTTATTATCGGATCCACCGTGGCGATTATCGCCACGCTGTTGGTGAGCATAGCCGCCTGGCTATTTGCCCAACGTATTTACCGGCCTGTCCGCGAGCTCACCAAGGTTGTAAAAATCATGGAGTCCGGCGATCTGACCGTTCAGGCCAATCTTGCGGGAGAGGAGGAGGTCCAGGTTCTCGCCCGGGTGGTCAACCAGCTCGCATCGACGCTGCGCGAAACCAACGAAAGCCTCGAGAAAGACATTACAAGAGCCACAGAGGAATTGACTTATGCTTTGGCAGAGCTCGAGAACCGCAATCGCGATCTGGTCACAGTAGGCGACGAGTTGGAGTCGGCGATGGCCGCCAAAGACCAGTTGCTCGCCAGAATGAGTCACGAGCTGCGCACTCCGCTCACGGCGGTTATAGGCTTTACGCGCCGCCTCGACAGTCGCTCGCTGAGCTCAGAGCAAATTGAATACCGGGACGCCATCTATCATTCGTCCCTGCTGTTGGCGTCCATCATCGATGACATCCTGGATTTCTCCCGCATGGAGTACAGTGATATTGCGCTGGATGAGCGTGAGTTTGATCTTGAAAATGCGCTGGATGAAATCGTCGTCATCCACGCCTACAGCGCTTATGAAAAAGCCATTGAGCTCATCGTGTTTATGGATTCCGACGTGCCCCGGACTTACCTGGGTGATCCCGTGCGCTTTAAGCAAATCATTAATAACCTGCTCGCCAACTCGATCAAATTTACCGACGCGGGAGAGGTCGTAGTCCAGGTTGGCTTGTTAGATAAAGACTCGCAAGCTACGGACGATCAGAAAGTGGTACTCGAAATCAGCATTCGCGATTCGGGCATCGGTATAGCAGCGGAAGACATCGAGAAACTGTTTAAACCCTTCAGTCAGGCGGATGCATCCATACACCGGCGTTTCGGCGGCAGCGGGCTGGGATTGGTAATTTCTCAACAGCTGGTGGAGCGGATGGGCGGCAGCATAAGCGTGCACAGCGAGCAGGGCAAGGGCACGACATTTCAGTTCTCCCTGCAACTGATCCAGGCGGGTGCCGACCACGTCGAGCGTGTCGATGCAGACCGGCTCGACGAAATTGCCATTGTCGATGGTAACCGCTGGTCGCGGCGCGCGCTTCGCAGCCAGGTGGCTCATCACGCCAGGCAGGTTTTTGCCTTTGCCATCACGGCGGAATTGGTCGAATTGCTGCGAGAAGGCCGTATAAATCCTGGTAGCATCTTGATCAGCCTGGGAGCTGATGTCATCCAGGCTCAGCTACTGGCCGCCCAGCTGGCCGACATCCGCAAGTACTTCTCCGGCGACATCATCGTGCTGACCTGTGGAGCGGCTGGCCAGGCGGCTATCCCAGAGCGTCTCCTGGGCGCATACCAACCGCTGCAGTGTCTGTCCAAGCCCGTGCGGCGGACCAGGCTGGTGGACAGCCTGTTTGCGAGTTCCGGACGCGCTGTCGAGGCCTCTCAGATCGATTCTGTGAACTCCCGGGACAATGCGAGCCACGGTCAGCTGGCCGGGGTAGCGGTGCTGGTTGCCGAGGACAACCGCTACAACAAATTACTCTTGAAAACCCTGCTGGAAACCCAGGGAGCCCGGGTGATGATCGCCAGCAATGGCATCGAGGCCGTCGAAATTTTCGAAGCCTCGGATTGCCGACTGGTGCTTATGGATTCGCATATGCCAAAAATGGACGGCGCTGAAGCCAGCCGACAAATTATGGCAGGCGCCGCCCAAACCGGAAGACCGGTTGCCATCATCGGTATCACCGCCGATACCACAGAAAAAGAGCGGTCGCGGCTCCAGCAGGCAGGTGTGAAAGAGGTGTTGTTCAAACCCATCGACGAAGAAATTCTGCTAATGACACTGTGCCGATACGCGGAACGAAGCTACACCGATGCCAGCAATAATGCCGGCATTATATCCTTTGATTCTGCGGGCTCAGAGTTGACCGGCGCGCTGCTGGAGCAAACAGATAATCTGCGCAAGGCCATGGCTGCAGGCGACCTTTCTGGTGCTCGAGAGACAGTGCATCAATTGCTGGGTTTTTCGGGGCTTTATGCTATGGTCGAGCTACGACGAATGGTGGTTGAACTAGACCAAAATCTGCTTCTCCCACAGACCCCGGAACAGACCACACGCGTCACCGAGAGCCTGGCCACACTGGAAGCTCTGATCCATAGCCGGGCCGAGAAGGGATACTGATGAGTGGTCAACCAAGCTCCATGAAAAGCGACAGCGCTCCTCTGTCCTGTTTAGCCATGGCATTGCTACTGGGCTGTTTGAACGCGGCTATCGCCCAGGCAAACGACACTGAGTTTCTTACCGAGGAAGACTTGTTTTCCGACATACCTCTGGTCAGCAGCGCCAGTCGGTTTCCCCAGGCTCTTAACAACGCGCCTGCCAGCGTCATCATCATCGACCGCGCCATGATACAGGCATCCGGCGCGCTGGAAATTCCAGACCTGTTTCGCCTGCTCCCGGGTTTTCAGGTTTACTCGCCGGCCTACAGTCATTCAACCTTCAACTATCACACGCTACCCGACGGCTTTCCCAGCCGCCTGGAGATAAAAATTGACGGCCGTTCCGCCTATGAACCGTTTACCAACACCGTATTTTGGATTACCCAGGGGCTCGAGCTAGAAGACATCGACTACATCGAAGTGGTGCGCGGCTCCAACGTCCCGGCCTACGGATCCAACGCCATCAACGGTTCCATCAACATTGTTACCCGCTCGCCACTGGAGACCAGCGGCTATACCCTTAGAACTGAACTCGGTAGCAACGACACCCGGAATATTTCCGCGAGTTTCAGTGACACCCAGGGCGACCTCAGTTACCGACTGGCGGGGCGCTATAGAAGTAACACCGGCTTTCCGGATTATGCCGGCGAGCCCGTCGAAGACGATAGCGAAGCGATGTCCGCCACGGTAAACCTTATCTGGGCGCCGTCGCTGCAGGATAATATCAGCGTGCAACTGGGTTACAGCGATTCTGATTTTTCCTTTGACGAGGGCAATGCTGGCGCAGAGCAGCACGAACTTTTTCCCTGGGCGTTCGATCTCGCCTATCAGCACGTAGACTGGCAGCACCAGTTCAACGACAAGCACTCATTCCAGCTCATGCTGTCACACAGCAGAATGGAGCTGAACGCGGTGGCGGACAGGCTGTTGCTCTCGGAGCTAATCGGTTTTCCGCCCGAGTGGGTATTTCCTGGCATCGAGGATTTCGAGGTTGTGCTGGGCATCGAAGACGGGCTCTCGGAACGTTACGAGCTGGACATAAGCCATACCGCCAAGCCCAACCAAAAGCTGACTTACAACTGGGGTTTGTCGGCAAAAAAAGACCGGGCGAAAAGCCAGTTGCACCTCAGCCGCGACACCGCCGTTAGCGAAAACTACTATCGCCTGTTCGCCAATGCCGGGTACCGGCCCAGTAGCTGGCTAACGCTCAACGCAGCTGCATCGCTGGGGTATAGCGACACCGTCGGCGATTTCCCCTCTTTCCGCCTGGCCAGCAATTTTCATTTAAATGCCAACAATACGCTGCGCCTGGCAGCCAGCAGGGCCACGCGTGCGCCGACCGTATTAAATGCAAATTCCCTCCGGAGTATTCACTTCAACGGCATCATCTACGAGGTTGAGCACCTGGCTGACCCCGACATCGATAACGAGCAGCGCGACGGCCTGGAGTTGGGCTACTACGGTTTTTTTAATGACGGCAAGCTCACCCTGGACCTGAAGCTTTTTTACGATGATAACGTCGGCCTGATGGATATTCAAATTGACAGCGACTACCAGGGGCCCAATTCGCTGGATAATGAAGTGGTGTTTTTCACCAATAGTTTTGACTCTGAGGACAAGGGCTTTGAAGCATTTCTCAAGTGGCAGCCGACCCAACAGTGGTTGATATCGGCGCAGTACACGCGGCTGTCTACTACCGCCAATCATTTTCGCCGCATCAACCCAGTTGTAGTAACCAATAATCGGGATAGCGCGGTCCCTGAGCACCTGGCATCTTTGCTGGTAAACCACGATTTTGGCGGTGGTCTGCAGGCAGCTATAAGCTACTACTATCAATCGGACGTAGCCTGGCATCGCGCTCCCTATACTCCAAGCTACGACCGCCTGGACTTTAATATTCGCAAGCAGCTTAAAGTGGGTGGAATGCAGGGTCGGGTAGAGTTGATTGCTCAAAATATTTTTGGCGACAACTATTCCGAGTACCGCACTTTCCAGCAGTTTAAGCCGCGTTATTACGTGCGTTTTGTCACGGAATTCTAAATCCGACAATTTTTCGTAAATTTTTATATTTTTCTTACTTCTCGATATTCGACACTTTGGTGTGATTTTGTGGACATTAAAGGGAGTGGCGCGCCAAATTGGAGCGTGTCTATATAAAGGCCTAATACATAGGAATTAGAAGCCTCCTGCAGCGCCTGTATCCGCAAAATTTTGTGTTTGTGCGCCGCTTATTGCTGCGCTAGGATGACTTCGAATGCAGGAAAAAATTGCCGGCAAGAGCAGTCGCTCTAACTAATAATGGCCGTGTATGAATACGCTAAATCTCACTTGCAGCAGGTTGGTCTTACTTGCTGCCGCATCATTTATTATCGCCGTGTGCCTTTACAACCTGCGCGCAAAAATCGCCCTGGACGCCGTCGACAAGCACGGAATTTCCAGCAGTGCAGCCACCCGCTGCGGCGGCATCGCCATCTGGGTTTTACCCCGAAACATCGCCCGAGTTTCCGGCCGGCCAAAGTGATTGGATCTTAATTATTCTGCCCACTGGTTTTTTCCTGACGGGGCTTATCGAAGACACCACCGGCGCTTTTCCGCCATCGCCCGCTCAGCATTATGCTGGGCGCCCGCGTCTGGTTTTTGATTGAAAATTCAGAGCTGATGCCACAAAAACTCGACCTGCCCATTCTCGACTGGCGGCTAAGCGTACCGTGGCTCGCCTACATCGTATTGATGGAATGCATGGTGGGGGTGGTAAACGCCTTTAACACCAGCGATGGCGCCAACGGCCTGCTGTCGGGCACCGCTGTGCTGCTGGGCTGTGTGTTTGTCAAACTGATGGACGCGTCCTACATCTGGCAAGTGTTGCTGACGTGCTGGACCTTTTAATGGCCATGGCAAGGCGTATTCGCCACCGCCGCCCGCTAATGGAGCCGGACGACTTTCATTTTCACAATCTGCTGTTTAACTTTTTTCAGTACTATATCAAAGACAAAACCATCGCCAATTCCGCCACCGGTCTGACTATCGCCGCGGTGTGGCCGGGCGCCGCGGTTGCCATGTTATATCTGGGCACCCCGGCCACCAGCGAAAGCTGGCTGTGGGTGTTTGGCCTGAGCTTTGTTGAATATGGCGTAGTGTGCTACGCTGGATAGCAAACAACACCGGCATTGCCACCGCGCCTACAAGCACATCGGCAAGCGCACCGGCGACTAGTGTCGGGGGGTAACAGGATGCTGCCGTGTGAAGCAAAATGGTACGCGGTACAAACCAAGCCCCGCCAGGAACAACTGGCGGCGGATAACCTGCTGCGCCAGAGTTTTCATACCTATTTGCCAAAAATTCGCACCAAAAAGCACCGCAGGGGCAAGTGGGCGCCGGTTGTCGAACCACTGTTTCCCCGCTATTTGTTTATTTGTGTAGACCCCACAGAAACCAGTATCGTCCCGGTGCGCTCTACTATTGGCGTGGCGGGCCTGGTGAAATTTGGCAGTCAGTTAAAACCCGTTCCCGGCAGCGTGATCGACTACCTGCAAAACAATGAAGAGCCGGAAAGCCACGAACGGCAAGACACCAAGCTCAAATTTGTACCCGGCGAGCGGCTGGAAATTCTCGACGGACCTTTCAAGGGTTTGAACGGCATTTTTCAGCTGGATAAAAGTGAAGACCGCGCCCTTATGCTGATCAGCCTGCTGGGCCGCGATAGCGAAGTCGCCATCGAACATAATGTGCTAAGAAAGTTCTGAGCAAAGGCCACCAGGAATGACACGCTAAGCATGAAAAGCACCATTTTCGACACAGGTTATGTAGGCCTCGTCACTGGCGCCTGTCTGGCAGAAGTCGGTAACGAAGTCGGTATTACGCCATCGGCCATGCAGAAATCGTCTGAACGCGAATAAAACAATACTGGTAACCGGCGGGGCTGGTTATATTGGCAGCCACGTGTGCAAGGCTCTGGCGGAAAAAGGCTATCTGCCAGTGGTGTATGACAGCATGGAGCACGGCCACTATTGGGCCGTGAAATGGGGGCCATTGGAGTACGGCAACGTTCTGGATGGTAAAAATCTCAGCCGGGTAATACGCCAGTACATGCCCAATGCAGTCATGCACTTCGCCGCCTATATTGCCGCCGGTGAATCGGTGGAACATCCCGTCAAGTACTATCACAATAACGTAATTGGCACCCTCAGCCTGCTCGACGCCATGCGCGAAAATGGCATAGGCAAGCTGGTTTTTTCCAGCACTGCAGCTATCTAGGGCGACCCGGTGGCAAGCTACCTGCAGGATGGCCGCATTACCGAGACCCACCCGCAAAACCCCATCAACCCCTACGGTGAAAACAAACGACAGGTTGAACAAAGGTTGCTGGAGCTGGCAGATATCGACCAGGTACGCTCGATAGCCTTACGCTATTTCAACGCAGCCGGCGCCGACCCCGGCGCCGATATAGGTGAGGCGCACGACCCCGAAACACACCTGATCCCGTTGGTACTGGATGTAGCCAGCGGCCGCCGCGAAGCCATACAGATTTTTGGTGACGATTACGACACGCCCGATGGCACCTGTATCCGTGATTACATCCATGTGGCCGATATCGCTCAGGCGCACATTCTGGCGCTGCAGGCATTAGAAAAGGGTGCTGCGTCCACCGCCTATAATATTGGCAATGGCGAGGGTTATTCGGTGCGCGAGGTAATAGACACCGCCGCCAGCGTTACCGGTAAGGCCATTGCATCCCAGCTGGCACCCCGTCGGCCTGGTGACCCGGCGCAACTGGTAGGGGACGCCTCTCGGCTTAAAGCAGAATTGCACTGGGAGCCCGCCTATCCCGGCCTGGATCAAATTATCGACACCGCCTGGGCCTGGCATCAGCGCCGGGCGAATGCCGAGTCCGGTTCGGTCAAGCCCAGTGAATGCAAAGCTAATGGATAGCGCCAAATTGAAGCGTCTTGATTGGGCACCGACCTATGAGCTGCAGGCTGGCGTCAGAGCAGCTTACACCTGGTTCAAAAACTCGGCGACGGTTTGTATACGAATGTCGCAGGTTTTCTCAGGCTGATCCTTTTCGACCAGGCCCATTAAATGCTGCCTTACCTCGCGGGTTGTGCGCTGCGGTGAACAGAACATTTGCATCGAGGAACAATCTCACTTTTTGGATTTTGTTAGAGAGCTCAGTATACGACCGTGTTCCTCCTCGGAGAGCTGATCCGTAGAATCCCAGTCATCAATTTGTGCGTCGGTGTAGTGTTGAACCTCAAGAACGATGCCCGGTTTCAGCACTATCTCTCCGTTGATATCTTCCAAAATAACCACATCACCACCTTTGATTCCCAGGCGTTTGC